>JAJFIG010000453.1 GCA_021775195.1 Rhodospirillales bacterium
ATCGGCGCCGACGCGATCATCAATACTCGGGCCTCCGTCGACCACGACAGCGAGATCGGCGAGCACGCACACGTCGCCCCGGGCGCGGTCCTCTGTGGCGGCGTCATCGTAGGCGCTGGCGCGCACGTCGGCACCGGCGCAACGATTGTCCAGTCTGCCCGCATCGCCCCCGGACATTTGGTCAAGGCGGGCGCCGTCGTCGATGAGCGTGGGACGCGGAAAGGGGAGGGCAGCGAAGCGAGCACCGCTGGCGGCAGGCCATGATCGACTGGGAAAAGGCCCTGGTCTCGCCCCGAACGCAGATTATCGAGGTGATCCGTATCCTCGACGAGACCGCCACGCAAATCTGCTTGGTTGTCGACGAGGAGCGGCATCTTCTCGGCACAGTTACCGACGGCGACATCCGGCGCGGCATCCTGGCGTCGCGATCCCTCAAGGACACGGTCGATACGGTTATGAACCGGCGCCCGAAGGTGGCGGCGACGGCCAGGTCGACAGAGGAATACCTCCACGAAATGTCGGCGGCCTACGTGCAGCAGCTACCGATCGTCGACGAGGCGAACCGGGTGACCGGCCTCAAGACCCTGCAGAGCCTCGTGAGCGAAACGGAGGGTCGTCCAAACTGGGTCGTCCTGATGGCCGGCGGCCAAGGGAACCGGCTGCGGCCGCTGACCGAAACCACACCGAAGCCGCTTCTGACCGTCGGCGACAAGCCGGTCCTCGAGATCATCCTCGACAACTGTATCAAGTATGGGTTCCGGAAATTCATTTTGTCGGTCTTCTACAAGGCCGCCATGGTCGAGAAGCATTTCGGCGACGGCAGCCGCTGGGGGGTCGAGATCCGCTACCTCGAGGAGGACACACCCTTGGGAACGGCCGGTTCCCTGAGGCAGATTGACCCACCGCCGGACGAACCTTTGTTGGTGGTCAACGGCGACCTACTGACCAACGTCAACCTCGACCAGCTCATGGACTATCACGGCGAGCACAGTGCAGCGGCAACGATGGGCGTACGCGAATACGACATTGAGGTCCCCTTCGGCGTCGTCGACATCGAAGGTAGCCAAGTCATTGGCATCGAGGAGAAGCCGGTGCACCGCTTTTTCGTCAATGCGGGAATCTACGTCCTCGATTCTTCCGTACTGGGCCTGATCCCGGCCCAGAACCAGATCGACATGCCCGACCTGTTCAAGACCATCATCGACCGCGGCCTCAGGACGGCGGCATTTCCGATCCGCGAATACTGGCTCGATATCGGGCACATCGGCGACTACGAGCGGGCCAACAAGGATGCTCCCGGCGTAATCGACAAGTAGCCGGCCGCCATGCAGATCCTTTACACAATCAAGCGGCCCCTCACCGGTCGAGATTTCGAGCGCCACGGAATTGAAGCGTTCCTCGCCCAGGGCCACGGGGTCACGGTTCTCGATCTTTCCGACTTCATCCATCCCGACCTGGTCAACGACCGCTCCGAAAACGTCCACGCCGACGGCCTCGATATCGAAATCATCGCGACACGGGAAGAGCTGTTGCGCCATCGGGGCACGTTCGAGAACGCCGACCTGGTGGTTCTCCTGATCCAGTCCTTCGGCCTCTCGCGGCACACGTACCTGCCCCTGAAAATGGTCGCCGCCTGCGGCACCCCATACCTGATCCAGACGCCCCCCTCCTATCCCGGCTGGAACCCGGACGGCACGGGCACCAGTGCCCGGACACGAGCATCAGACCTTTGGCGCCGTGCCGCCGGCATCGATCCCGTCAATTCCGTTCTCTCTCGGATATCGCCGGAATGGCTGGGTGTGCCGCGGGCCGCCTACGCCGTCCACAGCAGCATCCGGAACGGTGCGCGGAACAACCTTCTCGGCCCTTCGACCCGGAACATAGAGGCCCATTGCCACGACTATGACCTTTTCCTGCGCGAGAAGGCGGCAATCACGGGGGAGCGTGACCAAGCGGTGTTCCTGGACCAGTATGTTCCCTTCCACGCCGATTTCCGGGTCCTGAACGCCGCGCCCATCGACCCCGAGACCTATTATGGAAACCTGCGCCGCGTCTTCGATCGCATCGAAGGAGAGCTCGGCCTCCAGGTCGTCATTGCCGCGCATCCGCGGGCGGATTACGGCGACGGCGACACCTATTTCGGCGACCGGCTCGTGGTCAAGGGGCGGACGGCGAAGCTGGTCGGCGAAAGC
The DNA here is from genome assembly GCA_021775195.1 of Rhodospirillales bacterium. Lineage (GTDB taxonomy): Bacteria > Pseudomonadota > Alphaproteobacteria > Rhodospirillales > 2-02-FULL-58-16 > JAJFIG01. The sequence goes on from JAJFIG010000453.1 coordinate 2,193, forward strand.
AGGTTGGTGCTCGCCCACAACAGCGTCTCGATCGCATTCGCGGTCATGTTCAGGAAACCGATCTTGCTGCTGGTGACCGAAGCGATGTACCGCCGCCACGTCTACCAGAAGCACATCTTCGACGGGTTCTCAGAAGAGTTGAACGTCCCACTGCAGTTCTTCGACGATCCCGAATCCGTGGCCATGCCGAGGGGCCTGGAACCCGATGAAGATTGCTACGATCGCTTCCTCGCCACCTACTGCCGGTGCCCAAACGCTCCCGAGAAGACCTACTGGGACATCGTCCTTGATGCCGTTTCCGTCAAGGACGCGGCATGATCGACGGGCGCACGGTCCTCGCCGTCGTCCCGGCCCGCGGCGGCTCCAAGGGACTGCCCGGGAAGAACGTCCTCAACGTCTGCGGCAAGCCATTGATTGCCTGGACCATAGAGGCGGCCCGGGCCTCGCGCGTCATCGACCGTGCCATCCTGAGTACCGAGGACGAGGGGATCGCCGCCATCGCCCGCCAGTGGGATTGCGAGGTGCCGTTCCGCCGGCCGGATGCGCTTGCGACCGACGAGGCGTCCATCTAAGACGTCCTCACCCATGCCCTGGATGAACTCGGAGAAACATATGATTTCCTGGTTCTGCTGCAGCCGACCTCACCCCTGCGTACGGCCGCCGATATCGACGCCTGCGTAGAGATCTGCCACGCGACCGGCGCTCCCGCCTGTGTCACCGTGACCGAGGCCGCAAAGTCTCCATTCTGGATGTATTGGCTCGATGGCGAGACCCGGATGACACCGGTCCTCGGGGACGGCCCCGGCGCTCAGCGCCGCCAGGATCAGGCCACGGCCTATGCCCTCAACGGCGCCGTGTACGCCGCGCGCACGGACTGGTTCCGGAAGCACCGGACGTTCGCTGATCCGATGACCCGCGCCTTCGTGATGCCCTGGGAACGTTCCGTTGATATTGACGGCCCTCGGGACCTGGCCCTGTTACGGGCACTCTTCAACGAAGCCCCTCAAACCAACAACACGGGAGTATGAGCCATGACCTCTGTCCTGAAAGGGAATTTCACGCCCAAGAAGACCGTCGACCTCGAGCCCGAGAAAAAGGACCTGGAGACCCGCTTCGAGAACGCGGCCCTGAAACGCCTTGGCGGCAGCATAGCCTTTGTCGCCAAGAAGAAAATCAAGTGGGACGCCGACGAATAGGATGGCTGGATAGCCTGACACGGTGGTGGCCCCGACCATGACTAGTTCAAAGACACCTTCGGCTGCGGAGCAGGGCGGCGCCCTCGGGCGCCAGCTGGTCGCCCGCATGGGCGAGCTGACGGCCCAGCGCCACGGCGCGCTGGCCCTCGAGAACGCGGCCCGGAACCAAGATTTCCTGGACCGTGGCCGGTCCCTCGCTGCGCTGCGCGAAACTCCCCTCGGCAACGGCGACAGCGCCGTTGTCATTGCCGCCGGGCCGAGCCTCAAGCGCCGTGATCCCATTAAGGCGATCCGCGAGCGAAATTATCGCGGCTGCATCATCACCACGGAAAGCGCCCTGCCCTATTGCCTGCGCAACGGCGTCGTCCCCGACCTGACGATTACCCTGGATCCCCATGCGACGCGGATCGTGCGCTGGTTCGGCGATCCCGGTCTCGACCGGGAGGCCCTCGAGGCGGACGACTATTACCGGCGCCAGGACATGGACGACACCTTCGCCAACGAGGTCAAGACCAACCGCGAGGTTTTGTCCCTTCTCGACCGGCACGGCAAGGACGTGCGGATCGCGCTCGCCACCTCGGCCTCCGAGGCGGTAGTCCGGCGCGTCATCGACACCGGCATGAAAATCTTCTGGTGGAACCCCATGCTCGACGACCCCGACGAGCCGGGCAGCGTCACCGCCGACCTCCAGCGGCGCAACGGGCTTCCCTGCGTAAACGCCGGCGGCAACGTGGGCACGGCGGCCTGGATGATGGCGGGCGCGGTGCTGGGGAAACAACGGGTCGCCGTGACCGGGATGGACTTTGGCTACTACGACGACACGCCCTATAAGAGGACCCAGTACTACAATGAAATTCTCGATTGTGTCGGGGAGGCCGGCCTGGATACTGTATTCATGCGCGTCTACAATCCGCACATAAAGGCTTGGTTTTACACCGATCCCGCCTACATGTGGTATCGGGAAGCTTTCCTGGAGATGGCAGCCGACGCGGATTATCGGACCTACAACTGCACAGGGGGAGGCATCCTCTTCGGCGGTGCCGTCGAAAGCATGGGGATCGAGACCTTCCTCGACCGATTCGAATGAGCCCGCATCACGGGCCTGCCTGGGAGGCATAGCGTTACTTAGATGGCCAAGATACTTTTCATCAATCCTGTCGTTCGCGAGGAAGACGTGCCGCGCCACGTTCCTTACGGAATTGCGTTGCTCGCCGCCATCGCCATGGACCGGGGCCATCTGGTCCAGGTTTATGACGCCAACGCCTGGCGCCGGGGCGAGGACGTGCTGCGTGCGGTTTTGCGCGCCGACGACTGGGACGTGGTGGCGCTGGGGGGCATCACGACAACGTACAACTCGATCAAACGCATCGTCACCGCGGCGCGGGACGAGTGCCCATCGAGCCTGATCGTACTTGGCGGCGGCATCCTGACGTCGCTGCCGCGTGAGATGATGACGTGGCTTCCCCAGGTCGATGTCGGCGTCATCGGCGAGGCATTCGAGACCTTGCCGGAGATCCTGGGCATGGTCGATGCCGGTCAGCCGGATTGGACACGTGTCGCGGGAACCGTATCCCGGAGCCCGGACGGCACCCTGGTCCTTTCGCCGCAGCGCGCACTGATCGACGATCTCGACGGCCTGCCTTACCCGGCCTGGGACCTGTTTCCTCTTGAGGAGGTCTACTTCAAGAACAGCGACGTGCTGTACTCGGAAGAGGGCATGCTGGCGACCCGTCGCCTCGACATCAATGCCAGCTACGGCTGCTCGCTGATCTGCCGCTTCTGCTACCATCTCGGCATCGCCGGCGATATGCGCTACGAGACCGACGATAAGGGCAATGTCAACCCTGCCTTCGACAAGCCCGGCACCTATACCCGCACCATCCGCTATCACAGCCCCGAGTACGTGGTAACGCTGGTCAAGCACGCCTATGACACCTACGGCATCAATTTCGTCACCTTCCTCGACGAGAACCTGATGACCATGGACCAGCATTCGGGGCGAACGTGGCTCAAGGAGATCTGTCGCTTGTGGCACGAGTTCGGCCTCATGCCCACCTACGAGTACGACGACAACGGCGACATCAAGAGCTGGACTGGCGTTCACTGGTCGGGAACCAGCCACGCCACTCTCTGCAACCCGGAGATCCTGAAGACGATGCGCAAGGCCGGGTGTTCGCACCTCGTCTACGGCTACGAATCCTTTGCCCCTCATGTGATGAAGACCATCGGCAAAGGTGCGTCGCCGGCAAGCAACATCCGCAGCTTCTTCTGGACCCTGGAATCCGGGATCCGGCCAATCCCCAACCAGATCATCGGCTTCCCCAACGAGGATTTCGAGTCCATCCGCCTCAATATGGAGGCTTGGAAGAAACTGGGCATCGTGGTCAAACCCCATTTCGCGACGCCTTATCCGGGCTCGGAATGGTTCACCGTCTACCGGAAATCGATTTTGAAGCAGTACGATGGCGACCTCGAGGCGTTCATCTTGGATCTGGGCGACGCCAGCGCCATCTCCGCGGTGATCTCCCACAATTTCAACGCCATCGAACTCATCGGCCTGCGCGAAATGATGCTCAAGGACGATACCCGCATGATCGACGCCTACGAAAAAATATGGTGCGAGAATCACGGCATCCCCGAAGGCGCGCCCGCGACCCTCTACACGAAATCGGACTACGGGCATGCAGCGGAATAGCCGCGGCGCGATAAGGAGGCGGTGATGCGGCGCTACATCGATGTGACCCTGCCCTACAACCGCGACATTCCAGCTTGGCCGGGCGAACCCAAGCCGGAGATCTCACGCCTCAAGAGCATGGACCGCGGCGACGACGCCAACGTCACCCATATCGACGCCGCGGTTCACTACGGGACCCATGTCGACGCGCCAGTGCACTTCATCGACGGAGCGGCGGGAATCGATTCTATTCCAACCGAGGTCCTGATCGGGCCGGTGACGGTGGTCGGCCTTCCCGACGCCGACATCATCGACGCCGCGGTGCTGGCAACATCGCCGCTGCCCGCCGGCTGCGAGCGCGTGCTCTTCAAACCCCGCAACTCGGGCCTTTGGGCCGAGCCGGATCACCCCTTTGACCGCGGTTACGTGGCGATCGCCCCCGACGCCGCCGAAGCCTTGGTCGCCGCCGGGGTGCGCCTGGTTGGAGTTGATTACCTGTCCGTTGAGCCTTTCGAGTCCGAGGACTTCGCGACCCATCGCCTGTTGCTCGGTGCCGAGGTGGTCATCGTCGAGGGACTCGACCTCAGGGCAGCCGAGCCGGGTTCCTACGAGATGGCATGCCTGCCGATGAAGCTGGCGGGTGCCGACGGGGCGCCGGCCCGCGTAGTGCTTTGGACGGACGGTTAGGCTATGACAAACCCCTCAAAATGCGTTGCCGTCATCCCCGCGCGCATGGGCTCATCGCGATTTCCGGGGAAACCCCTGGCGCTGCTCCTGGGCCGGCCGATGATCGAGCACGTCTATAAGCGCACCCAACTGAGCGAGGCCCTCGACGACGTCTACGTGGCCACCTGCGACGGCGAGATACGCGACGCCGTGGAGGCCTTCGGCGGCAAGGCGATCATGACCGCCGCGACCCACGAGCGTGCCAGCGACCGGGTCGCCGAGGCAGTCGCCGCGATCGACGCCGACGTCGTCGTGATGGTCCAAGGCGACGAACCGATGGTGGTCCCGATGATGATCGACGAGAGCACCGCCCCCATGCAGGACGACGCCACGCTCCGCTGCGTCAACCTGACCAAGCGGATCGACGACGAGGCCGCGTACCGTGACCCCAACACGATCAAGGTCGTAATGGCGGCCAGCAGCGACGCGCTCTTCATGTCGCGCCAACCGATCCCGACGGCGCCCAACGGGGAATTCCAGTCGATCGCGGCCTACAAACAGGTCTGTATCATCCCGTTCCGCCGCGACGCGCTGCTCCTCTTCGCGGATCTCGCGCCGACACCCCTGGAGATCGCCGAATCCGTCGACATGATGCGGTTCCTCGAGCACGGCGTCCCCGTCCGGATGATCGAGACCCGCTACGACAGCCAGGCCGTCGATACCGCCGAGGACCTGGCTCGGGTCGAGGCCCTGATGGCCGACGATCCTTACCGCGACCGCTACTGACCCGACCCCCGAAAACCACCGAGAAGTTCGCCCCGTGCCCTACAAGGTCCTCGTCACCGCGCCCTACATTCTGCCTGTCCTCGACCGCTTCAACGACTTCTTCGCCGACAATGACATCGCCGTCGTGGCAGCGGAGGTCAAAGAGCGACTCGAAGAGGATGCGCTGTTATCACTCGTCGGCGACATCGAAGGCATAGTCTGCGGCGACGACCGGATAACAGCCCGGGTCATGGACGCGGCTCCGAACCTGAAGGTCATCGCCAAATGGGGGACCGGCATAGATTCAATCGATTCGGAAGCTGCGGCGGCCCGTGGCATCCGCGTCTGCCGGACTCTTGACGCCTTCACAGAGCCGGTGACCGACAGTGCCATGGGCTACATCCTGTGCTTCGCCCGCCGCCTGCCGTGGATGGACCGGCAGATGAAGGATGGAATCTGGGACAAAATCCCGGGGCGGGCGTTGAACGAATCCACCATCGGCGTCGTCGGGGTCGGCGCCACCGGCAGCGGCGTGCTGCGCCGGGCCCGCGCCTTCGGCGCCCAACTCCTGGGCAACGACATCCGCGACATCCATCCTGGCCACGTCCGCGCCTTGGAGGTCGAGATGGTATCGCTACCGGAGCTCTTGGAACGCTCCGACTTCGTCAGCGTGCACTGCGACCTCAACCCCACGTCCCATCACCTGATGAGCGGGCCCGAGTTCAAGATGATGAAAGACTCCGCGGTCATGCTCAACCTTGCCCGCGGCCCGATAGTCGACGAAAAGGCCCTGGTCGCGGCCCTCGAAGCGGGTGAGATCGCCGGCGCCGCCCTCGACGTCTTCGAGGCCGAACCACTCCCCGCCGACAGCCCGTTGCGGACCAT
>JAJFIG010000454.1 GCA_021775195.1 Rhodospirillales bacterium
AGGTAGTTTTCGGCGATGGCGTCGGGGTCGAGGAGGGCATCGTCGGGGCGCTCCGCGGCCAAGATTCCAACGTCACCTTCGGCACGAACGCGTCATGCAGTCACCGTCATCAAGGAAACCGACGCCCTCATGGCGCCGCAACCTTCTCACGAATGTCGGGGTTGGCATCAAATCGGCACTCCTCAACGATTTCCGGTGGCGCCTTATCGACTTCAAGTAGCCTCAACGCGCGGTACCGGCAATTGGAACATGGCGTGTGATCATAGGCGAAAAGCATTGAATTGACACAATCGGCAGTCCGGTTTTCATGAAATACCTCCTCTAATCCCCAACAAAGATCGTGCATTTCGTCCGCATTGTCGCTCGGAATGAGAAGCGTCTCGATGAGACGGTGGTCGCCAGGTTCATAATTGTGCTTCAGCAACGAAATCGTATCGCCATCACCTTGCCCCGCTTTGAGCCGGCGCACGGCCAAATCGCGAACGGCTGCGTTCTTGTTGTTGGCAAGCGCGTGAAAGGCTCCGAAACGGACGTCACGGTCAGAATGATCCGAGAGGTCGATCAGGCGGTCGTCAAAATCCGGTAGCGGCCGCCGTGAGAAGACCCTCAGATATCTGGCAAGTTTCCGTGGTTCCTGTTCCGAGAACATGGCGGCAGCCACCGGTCGAAGGGATGCGTCTGAGGCATAACGGCCCCATTGGATTAGCGCGTATCCCTTATAATCGGGTGGTTCGTTTTCGATGCTTTTTAACACTTGCTCCACGGCAATGGCCTGCTGCTGTTCACGTGACCCGCCGTGTCGATCCGAAAATATCTCCTCCGTCTGCCGGCGCTCCTCCTGGACCCTTGCATAATATGCCCGGATGTCGGGACTGTGGGCTGCGCCATTCACGAGAGCCGCCTCGACAACATCAGATCCGCAAATCTCATCTGCAACGTATACGGGGCTCGCAAAGTCCCAATCGTCCTCGCCTCGCCTGATCGCAGCACCTCGCCACTCGGCGAGGTATAGGAGGCCGTCCAAACCGTCCAATCTGACAATCTGATCTTCGGCCAACCAGGGAGCTGTGGAATCCGGCTTCCGGTCCAATATGTCGTACAGCGCCTTCCTCGCCTCTTCGACGCCGCTGCGGGCAAAAACCTCTGCGAAACCGCAAAGCTGGTCGAGATCCCAGGTGTCAGACGCCTGAGACAGTGCTTCCAGGATTGGTGCCCGAAATCTTTCCACCGCGTTCGCTGCCGTTAGAATCTCGACCATCCATAATGCGCGGCTACCTTCCAATTGAGGGTCGTAACTTCGATTGTGAAGACTGGCGTCGAGCGCGGCATCTTCGTCGATCAAGCAGCCCTCTGCCTGCGTGGCCTGTAGTGCACGCCCAAGGCCCTTGGACAATGCCAAACGAAATGTCTCTTTGTTCAAACGTTTGAAGGTCATCAGGTAAAAGAAGCCTGCGCCGAATTCTTGAAGCGTCACACGCCAACCCATTGGACCAAGCCATCGGTTTGTGCCGACGTGCGCAATACCGTTTACGGCGTCAAAACTTTAAATGGAATAGGAGGCGCGATCTACCCGTGATTTTCCACGTAGACTTGTCCGCCTGGGCATAGCGTCGCGTGCCCCCGGTTGGGTTCAAGAGCGGCTAGAATTTCTCCACCCAGGGCCGGAGGTCGAGCTCCTGGATCCAGGCGCTGCGGTGCTGGCGGTGGAGGTGGAGGTAGTTTTCGGCGATGGCGTCGGGGTCGAGGAGGGCATCGTCGGGGCGCTCCGCGGCGAGGGCGGCATGGCGCTCGGACATAATCTGGCCGTCGATGATGACGTGGGCGACGTGGACGCCCCGGGGGCCGAGTTCGCGGGCCATGCTCTGGGCCAGCGCCCGGAGGCCGAACTTGGGCACCGCCAGGTTGTGGAAGTTGGCGCCGCCGCGCAAGGACGCCGTCGCGCCGGTGAAGAGGATGGAGCCGCTGCCCCGCGGCACCATGACCGCCGCCGCCGCCCGGCCGACGTGGAAGCCGGCGAGGCAGCCGATGCGCCAGCAGCGCTCGAGCTCCGCCGCCTCGGTCTCCAAGATGCCCTTGCGGACGAAGGCGCCGGCGTTGAAGACGACCACGTCGGGGGCGCCGAGGTCCGCCGTCACGCTCTCGAACAGACGGCTGACATCGGCCTCGTCGGTGGCGTCGCAGGCGTAGGCCCGAGCGCCGACCTCGTCCATCAGGGTTGCCAGTGCGTCGGTATTTCGCCTGGCCGCGGCCACCGCCATTCCGGCGCCGGCGAAGCAGCGGACCAGCGCCGCGCCGAGGCCGATCCCGGCGCCGACGATGAGGGCCGTTCCCTGGTCGCCCATGGTTGATGTTCCTCCCGTTGGTGTTGGAGGGCGGACCCTAACAGATTTTGTGGAACCGGTGCGGCCGGTCACGGTTATTTGAAGGGGGTCAGGCGTAGATGCTGCCGAAGCGGTTGGCGATGAAGTCGTTGAAGCCGGCGTCCTCCTGGCGGACGAAGCCGGTGGCGGGCAGCTTGCCGTCACGGTGCAGGTCGACGATGGCGCAGACACCCGAGGCGGTGGTCTTCTGGATGGCGCTCTGGCCGCTTTCCTCGGCATCGCCGTAAATCTTCTTGGCGTAGGTTTCCTGGGTCAAAAGGCCGTCGCGCATGCCGGTGACGCTGACCTGGATCAGGACCACGTCCTGGCGGGTGATGGGGACCGACTGTTCGATGAGTTCCTTGAACATGCCCCGGTGCTCGCAAAGCTTGAGGTCGCCGACCAGCATCTTGACCATGTCGCGGTGGCCGGGATAACGGACGGTCTTGTAAGTCAGGTTCTGGACCCTGACGTCGAGTGTATCGCACAAGGTGCCGACGCCGCCCGAGGTGCTGAAGGCCTCGTAATCGACGCCATCCAAGGAAAAATGCTCGAGGCCCTCGAGGGGTACGAGCTCGCGGCGGACGCCGTTGTGGATGGCCTCGCAGGGATTGCAGTACTCGTTGATCAGGCCCTCGGTACTCCAGGTCAGATTGTACTTGAGGGCGTTGTCGGGGAACTGGGGCAAGGCGCCGACGCGCAGGCGCACGTCCCGGGGTTCGTCGAAGGCCTTGACCAGATGGTTGGCGACGATGGAGATGAACCCCGGCGCGAGGCCGCACTGGGGCACGAAAACGGTGCCGGCGCCGTCGGCGAGGCTCAACACCTTGCGGGCGATGCGGACGTCCTCGGTAAGGTCGAAGTAGTGGACCGAGGCGGCCTTGGCGGCGGTGGCGACGGCGGGGTTGAGGAAGAACGGCAGGGCGCTGATGACGACGTCGATGCCGGCGAGCGACTCCTTGAGGGCGGCGGCGTCGGTGACGTCGATGACCTGGCGCTTGACGTCGGCGGGTCCGCGGGCGGTGAGTGCGTCGTTGGTGACGTCGGCCAGGGTGACCTGGTAGTCCCCCGAGCGGGCGAGGATTTCGGCAACCGTGACACCGATCTTGCCGGCACCGAGTACGAGAACGCTGGTCATGGCAGCCTCCGTTTGGGTGGCTATCAGATCGCCTTGCCCTTGACCTTGGCGCGCAGGGTGCGGACCCGCTCGCGGGCGCCGGGCATGTGGGGGTGAATGGCGAGGGCGCCCTCGAAGGCCTTGAGCGCGGCGCCGTCGTTGCCAATATCGAGATAGATCAGCCCGAGCCCTGACAGGGCCCCGAAATGGCGGGGCTCCAAGTTCAGGGTACGCTCGATGTCGACGACCGAGGCGTCGTAGTTGCCCATCAGGAAATGGACCGTGGCGCGCTTGTTCCAGCCCTCGGCGAAATTGGGCGCCAGCTCGACCACGGTCTCGAAGGAGGCCAGGGCCCTGGCGTAGTCGCCGCCGGCCATGGCGGTGATGCCGTCGGCCATGGGTCCGTCAACGGCATCGGTGCCGTTCTCGATCCAGACGCGCCAGATGACCTGTTCGATGATATGGGCCTGGACCTCGTCGGTGGTCGCCTTGAGGAGTGCGAAGAGGTCGTCGAGGCGGGCGTCGCCCTGCCCCGCCACCGCCGGCAATGGCAGCGATACCAGGACCGCCAGGCACAGGGACTTGAGAACCCGTCGCATGGGAACAGCTTACGCCGGGGGTGGCGGTTTGGCCAGGGGAAGGGCCGCCGGCCGGGGCCCGCCGGTGGCCCAGTCGAGGAGCTCGGCGGTGTGGACCACGGGCATGCCGGCGGCGCCGGTGAGCTGCACCATGCAACCGATGTTGCCGGTGGCGACGACCGCGGCGCCGGTGGCCTTGAGGTTGCCGGCCTTGCGTTCCTGGAGGCGGGCCGCGAGCTCGGGCTGGAGCAGGTTATAGGTGCCCGCCGAGCCGCAACAGAGATGACCCTCGGCGGGTTCCCGGACCTCGAACCCGGCGTCACGGAGCAGGCGCTTGGGCGGGTCGATGAGGCGCTGGCCGTGCTGCATGGAGCAGGCGGAGTGGTAGGCGATGACCGGCGGCGCCGCGACATGGGCGTCATTGAGGCCCAGTTCGGTCATGACCTCGCTGACGTCCTTGGCGAGGCCGGCGACGCGGGCGGCGCGTTCGGCCCACGCCGAATCCTCGCGGAGCATGAAGCCATAGTCCTTGACTTGGGTGCCGCAGCCCGACGCGTTGATGACCACGGCGTCGAGGCCGCCGTCGTCGGCCACAGCTTCCCAGGCGGTGATGTTGGCACGCGCGGCGGCAAGGGAGTCGGTCTCGTGGCCCATGTGGTGAACGAGGGCGCCGCAGCACCCGGCTCCGGCGGCCACCACGACCTCGCAGCCGTGGCGGGTGAGGAGGCGGACGGTGGCCTCGTTGATGGCCGGGCGCAGCACCTGCTGGGCGCACCCGGTCATCAGGGCGACGCGGAGGCGCCGGGAACCCTCGGCCGGGAAGACCTGGGGTTTGTCAACCGCGGAGGCCGCGGCGATGCGGTCCGGCGCCATGGCGACCATGCCCTTCATGCGCCCGGGCAGCAGGTTCCGGAACGGCCGCGCCAGGCGGGCGCCGATGAGGGAGAGGCGGAAAAGGCTGGGATTGGGAACGACGAAGGCGAGCAGGCGGCGGAGCAGGCGGTCGGCGAGGGGCCGGGTGTAGGTCTCCTGGATGCGGGCCCGGGTCTGGTCGATCAGGTGCATGTAGTTGACGCCCGACGGGCACGTGGTCATGCAGGACAGGCACGACAGGCAGCGGTCGACGTGTTTGACGACGCCGGGCGAGGCCGGTTTGCCCTTCTCGAGCACGTCCTTGATCATGTAGATGCGGCCCCGGGGGCTATCCGATTCGTCGCCAAGCAGGACGAAGGTGGGGCAGGTGGCGGTGCAGAAGCCGCAATGGACGCACTTTCGCAGGATATCGTTGGCATCCTGGATGCGGGGGTCGGCCATCTGGGCGGCGGTGAAGGTGGTCTGCATGGCGCCCTGCCCCTTACACGCCGTCGTACATGCGGCCGAGGTTGAGGACGCGCTTGGGGTCGAAGGCGTCCTTGGTGCGCGCCGTCAGGGCGGCGAGGGCCGGGGTCTGGGGCTGGAACACGGGCACCGCGGCGCGCACTGCGTCGGCAGCGCGGATCAGGGTG
>JAJFIG010000455.1 GCA_021775195.1 Rhodospirillales bacterium
TATGCGCTGTTTCCCAACCTCACCGCCCGCGGCAACGTCGAGGCGGCGCTCGGCCACCGCCCCGCCGCCGAACGCCCCGGGCGCGCCGCGGAACTTCTCGACATGGTCAACCTGACCGGACTCGAGGGCCGTTGCCCGTCGGAACTCTCCGGCGGCCAGCAGCAGCGCGTGGCGCTGGCCCGGGCCCTGGCCCGCGACCCGGCGGCGCTGCTCCTCGACGAGCCCTTCTCCGCCGTCGACCAGGTCACCCGGCGCAAGCTCCACCGCGAGCTCGCCCAGCTCCGCGAGCGTTTCGACACCCCCGTCGTCCTCGTCACCCACGACCTCGACGAGGCCGCCATGCTCGCCGACCGCCTCTGCATCCTGCACCAGGGGGTGACGTTGCAGGCCGGACCGCCGGCCGACGTCATGACCCGGCCCCGGGATGCTCTCGTCGCCCGCCTTGTCGACATGCGCAATGTCTTCGAGGGCCGCGTCGTCGAACACCGCGAAGCCGACGGCACCACCCTGCTGGCCTGGCGCGGCCAGGTCCTCGAGGCCCGCCTGAACACCGCCTTCGCTCCTGGCGAGTCTGTATCCTGGGTCATCCCCGTCGCCGGCATCATTCTCCATCGCCGCGACCGCCCGTCGCGAGGCGAGAAGGAGAACCCGGTGCAGGGCGTCATCGCCGAGATACTCATGCTCGGCGCCATCGCCAGCGTCGTCATGACCACCGACGGCAGCGACAGCCGGCCCCTGTCCTTCACCATTCCCAGCCACGTTGCGATCCGCAACAACGTCAAACCCGGCGTGCGCGCCGCCGTCTCCCTGGTCACCGAGGCCATCCACCTCATGCCCCCCGAGGACCCGGACCAGGCCGAGGGAGCGTGAGGTACAACGCCGTGCCGGCGGATGTCCGCATAACCCTCTTGGCCGACCTCCCCGAGGCCCTTCCGATGCTGGCCGGTCTCTTCGTCGCCGAATGGGAGCCCTATTACGGGCCCGAGGGGCTCGGCGATGCCGAGGCCGACCTTCGCGCCTGTTGCAACCGCGATCGCATCCCCCTGGCCGTGGTCGCCATCGACGCCGCCGGCACCGTCGCCGGCACCGCGGCCCTGAAGCCCGAGTCGGTGGCCAGCCACCGCCACCTCGGGCCCTGGCTGGCGGCTCTGGTCGTGGCGCCCGCCCATCGGGGGCGCAACATCGGCGCTACCCTGGTCGCCGCCGTCGAGGACGAGGCCCGCCGCCTCGGCTTCCCCGCCCTCTATACCGGCGAAAGTCCCGCCTCCGGCCTCGCCCGCCTGTTGGTCCGCCGGGGCTGGCACGAGGTCGAGGGCGAGGCCTCGTCCCTCCGCGGACCCATGACCATCTACCGGCTGAGCTTGACGGAGACCTAGAGCCCATATTTCATGACGGAAACGGGATTTCCGTCATGACCAAGGAAACCTACGAAACCATCACCGGCAAGACCCACGTTCCGGTCAAGGCGTGGATCAAGGGTGTTCCCCTGGAAGACGCGGCGCGGCGCCAACTCGTCAACGTCGCCTCGCTCCCCTTCATCCACAGGCACGTCGCCGCCATGCCCGACGTCCACTGGGGCATCGGCGCCACCATCGGCTCGGTGATCCCGACTCGTGGCGCCATCATCCCGGCCGCCGTCGGCGTCGACATCGGCTGTGGCATGATGGCGGTGCAGACGACGCTGCGTGCCGAGGCGCTGCCCGACAGCCTCGCCGACGTCCGCTCCGCCATCGAGGCCGCCGTCCCCCACGGACGCACCGACCACGGCGGCCGCAACGACCGCGGCGCCTGGGGCGACATCCCCGCTTCCGCCGCCGGGCGCTGGTCGGGCCTCGCCGAGCGCTATGCCGCGATCACCGAGAAGCACGCCAAGGCTCTGGCCACTAACAACGCCCGCCACATGGGGACGCTCGGCACCGGCAACCATTTCATCGAGGTATGCCTCGACGAAACCGGCCAGGTCTGGGCCATGCTGCATTCGGGCTCGCGGGGATGCGGCAACCGCATCGGGACCTATTTCATCCAGGCGGCGAAGAAGGAGATGGAGCGCCTGTTCATCAACCTGCCGGACCGGGACCTGGCCTACTTTGCCGAGGGCTCCGACCTCTTCGAGGACTATCTCGAGGCCGTGGAGTGGGCCCAGGACTTCGCCCGCGAGAACCGGCGGGAAATGATGTCGGCGATCCTCGCCGCCCTGGGCCGGACCCTGCCCCCCTTCGACGTCACCGACGTCGCCGTCAACTGCCATCACAACTACGTCGCCCGCGAGCGCCATTTCGGCGCCGACGTCTGGGTCACCCGCAAGGGGGCCGTGCGCGCCCGCCGGGGCGACCTCGGTATCATCCCCGGTTCCATGGGGGTGCGCTCCTACATCGTCCGCGGCAAGGGCAACCCGGTGTCGTTCACGTCGTGCTCCCACGGCGCCGGGCGGGCCATGTCCCGTAACGACGCCAAGAAGACTTTCACCGTCGAGGACCACGCCCGGACCACGTCCGGCGTCGAGTGCCGCAAGGACGCCGGCGTCCTCGACGAGACCCCCGGCGCCTACAAGGACATCGCCGCCGTGATGGCGGCGCAAAGCGACCTCGTCGAGGTCGTCCACACGCTTAAACAGGTGGTTTGCGTCAAGGGTTGAGAGGTGACGCCGTGGCCTAGGATTTTCGTGCCCGCGGTTTCAGGGCCTTGATCGGAATCCATTCGCGGGCCATTTCGTTGGCTTCCCGGATCTGGTCCGGGGTCATCGCCGTCCGCGCCCGCCTTAGCGACTTGGCGGCGGACTTGTCTCCCCGGTTGGCGGCCAGCGACCACCACAGGGCGGCGCTGACCGGATCCTTGTCGACGCCGATGCCGCGCCAGTACATGCCGGCCATGTCGGTGAAGGTGGCCTCATGGCCCTGATCCGCCGCCCGGCGCATCCATGCCGCCGCCTTGACCAGGTCCTTGTCGACGCCGCGCCCGTCCCAGTACATGTGGGCCAGGGAATGCTGGGCGTGTTCGTCGCCCTGCTCGGCGGCCGCCATGTACCAGCGCGCCGCTTCCTTTTCGTCCTTGGCGACGCCGAGGCCGTCCTCGAGCATCGCCGCCAGATTGTTCTGCGCCCCGACGAAACCCTGCTCGGCCGACAGCCGGTACAAGCGCGCCGCCTTCGCCGGGTCCTCGGGCACGTCCTTGCCGGCGCGGTAGCGGTTGCCGTTCTGGAACTGGGTATAGGGATGGTCGGGGGTCAGGGCCGGCGTCTCGGAGCGCGCCGGCTTGACGCTTCCCGCCGGCACCACGACGGGCT
>JAJFIG010000456.1 GCA_021775195.1 Rhodospirillales bacterium
CCTTCGCCGAATCCCTGGTCGGAACGGGCGACGACCGTCAGTTGTCAATGGCTCCGAGCCGCCTGCAGGAATTCATTTCGGCGCTGCGCAAGGCATTCGAACGCCAAGCCATGATGGGGGAGACTCCGGTGTTGCTGACCAGTCCCGCCATTCGCCCCTTCGTCCGCTCCATCGTCGAGCGTTTCCGCCCAATGACCATGGTCATGTCCCAGAATGAGGTCCATCCCAAGGCCCGGATCAAGACCGTGGGACAGATCTAGACGCCATGCGCCTCAAGACCTACACCGCCCCGACTACGGCCGAGGCCTTGGAAATGGTGCGCCAGGAGATGGGCGATGACGCGATCATCGTATCCACCCAGAGCGCCGCCGACGGCGACGGCGTGCGCGTCAGCGCCGCCCTTGAGGATACGGCCCTGGACGGCATCCATTTCGGGGACGACAGCGGCATCGACGACCACGACATCGCCGCCACGGTACGCCAGGCCCTGACCTACAACGGCACCCCACCGCGGCTTGCCGAACGTCTGGCCCAAGCGGCGGAAACCGCCGATGGCGACGATCCGACCCTGGCCTGCGCTGCTGCCCTGGATGCCCTTTTCACCTTCCGCCCACTGCCCGAGACGAGCGGCACGCCGATCATGCTCATCGGCCCGCCCGGCGCCGGCAAGACCATCACCACTGCCAAGCTGGCCGCTCGCTCGACGCTGTCAGGGCACATCGCCGGAGTCATCACCACCGACACCCAGCGCGCCGGCGGTGTCGAGCAGCTGGCGGCCTTCACTCGCATCCTCGACATCAACCTCCAGACCGCCGCCACCCCGGACGAACTGCACCAGGCGGTGGCGGCCTGCCGGGACAACGACGCGGTCTTCATTGACACCGCCGGCACCAACCCCTTCAACGACACCGAAATGGACTGCCTGGCGGCCCTCATCCAGGCCGCCGGAGCCGAACCGGTCCTTGTCCTGGCGGCCGGCGGAGACGCCATGGAATCCGCCGACACTGCCGCTGCCTTCGCCACCGTCGGTCCTCGCCGGCTTCTGGTCACCCGCCTCGATCTGGTGCGCAGGCTAGGCGGCGTTGTGGCCGCCGCCGACGCCGCCCAACTGACCTTTTGCGACGTCAGCGTAACCCCCAACGTCGGCGACGGAATAAGCCCCATCAACCCGGTATCCTTGGCCCGATTTATCATGCCCCAGACCGTACGCTTCAAAGGTTCACCTCACATGACCGAGGCAACATCATGACCCCAGAACCCTCCCTCGACACGCCTCCGGCGACCCGCACCAAGGGCAGAAACATGATCGCCGTCGCCTCCGGCAAGGGCGGGGTTGGCAAGACCTGGTTCGCGATTACCCTGGCCCACGCCCTGGCGCGCAAGAAAGTACGGACTTTGCTGTTCGACGGCGACCTGGGCCTGGCCAATCTCGACATCCAGCTTGGGCTCATGCCAAAGCACGACCTGGGCAGCGTCATCGCCGGGCGCCTGACCCTGAACCAAGCGGTCATCCCCTTCGACGAAGGCGGGTTCGACATTGTCGCCGGGCGCTCGGGATCCGGGGGACTGGCCAATGTCCCAGCCAGCCGTTTGCAGATCCTCAGCGACGACCTGACTCTTCTCGCCCCTAATTACGACAAGGTGATTCTCGACCTCGGCGCCGGCATCGAGCGCACGGTGCGCCAGCTCACCCACAACGTCAGCACCTGCATGGTGGTCGCTACCGACGAGCCGACCTCGCTCACCGATGCCTATGCCTTCATCAAACTGACCCACATGGAAAACCCCGGCACGGAAATCCGCGTCATCGTCAACATGGTCAATTCCACCCGCGAGGGCGAACGCACCTACAACACCTTGCTCAAGGCCTGCGAGGGATTTCTCAAGCTGTCGCCACCCCTGATGGGCGTGATCCGCCGCGATTCCAAGGTCCGCGAGGCGATCCGCAGCCAGACCTCGCTGCTGACCCGGTTTCCAAATTGTGAAGCTGCCGCCGACGTCGAAAAGATCGCCGTGGAGATTGCGAAATAGGCCATGTCCACCGTTGCCCCGCCCATTGCGCCGGCAACGCCGGCAACTGCCCCGGGGGTCGTCCCCCAGCCGACCGTCGTCGTACCTGAGGCACCTCCGTCGCTGGTTCAGCTGGCGACGGGAACCCGGCTTGACGCCGTCGTTGTCGGTATCGAAAGCCAGGGTGTCTATCAACTCCAGACCGCCCACGGTACCCTTTCCATACAGACCGCCTATCCCCTGCCCCGAGACGCTGTCCTGGTCCTGTTGTTGCAGGCGCTCAATCCTCAAACCCGTCTCCTGATTACCTCGGTCAACGGCATGGTACCGGCGCTCGCCGCACGGGGTGCCGGTGAAGGCGCCCCCCTTCCCGGCCCGGCAACTGCCTCCGCCACCTCCCCGGCTCCCGCCGGTGCCGTTGCCCCCGTGAACCTGACCGTCGGCACCACAGTTACGGCGACTCTGTTGCGCCCCCCGACCAGCACACTGAACCTGCCAGGAGTTTCCGCCCCCGGATTTACTGCGCCGGCCGGCTTCACGGCCGGCACGCCGGCGCCCGGATTTCAAATGCCGGCGGTCGGTAATCCGGGTACCGGCGGCGCAATCGGGCTTCCCAGCGCGGCTCTCGCGACCCTGGCCCAGGCGACCACCGCCGCCACTGGACCCGTTCCTGGTGGCCTGGTGGCGCTCCAGACGGGCCTCCAGGTTCCGGTAGCGATTTTGTCCCTCGAGCCGGGTGTTGCGTCGACGATTCCCGGCGCCCCTCCAATGCCACCGGCCACCGGCACCCTGGCCACCGGGCAGGTCCTTCACGGCACGGTCACGGGAACCACTCCCCTTGGTCATCCCCTGGTACAGACCGCTGAGGGTCTCTTTTCCCTGGCCACCCGGACGCTCCCCCCGGCCGGCAGCACTATCACCCTGAAGGTGACGGGCACACCGTCCATGGCCAGTACGGGACGAGAGACATTGGCCCCCCTGCCCCACGCCGAATTGCTGAACGCCAGGGACTGGCCGCTGCTCGACGAGGCCCTGCGGGCACTTGGCGAGGTCAACCCGGCGATGGCGCAGAAGGTGGTCGAGACTGCTCTTCCCCGTGCAGACGCCCGCCTCGGTGCCGGCATCTTGTTCTTCCTGGCGGCATTGCGCGGTGGCGACCTGCGCACCTGGCTCGGCATCGAGCCCGTTCGTATCCTGCAGCGGTTCCGTCCCGACCTCATGGCTCGCTTGCGCGATGATTTCGGCCGTATGGCGCGGCTGGCCGAGGAGCCGTTGTCCGGGGACTGGCGTGTCACCCTGGTTCCCTTCCACGCCGACGGCGAAATCGAACGGCTACGGCTGTTCATGCGCAATAACGGCGGCGAGGACGAGGACGAAGCCAGGGGAAACGGAGGTCTGCGTTTTGTCGTCGATGTCGCCCTCAGCCGCATCGGGCGCCTGCAATTGGACGGGTTGGTGCGCGCCAAGGGCAAGCGTCTCGACCTCATTGTACGCACACAATCCTATATGCCGGCGAGTATGCAGAACGACATCCGGCGCATCTTCGAGGAAGCCAACGACCTGACAGGGGTCACAGGCGGGCTCAGCTTCCAAGCCGCGCCACCGGATTTCGTCGACGTGACCGGCGCGCCGACCGATACAATCCGTCCCAGCCTGATGGTCTAGTAACGGGGGACACGGCCATGGACACGCAGGACCGGCGCAACCTTCTGGTTACCACTCCCAATCCCAATCCGCGCCTCGATTACGTTTCGGTGCTGGAGGGAACCGTCACCGTTTCAACCGGTGGCGACGCGGCCACCGTCAACCTGCTATTCGTCCCTGACAAGCTAATACTGGATACGGCATCGTTCGCGACCTACCTTGGAGCACTCGGAAACCTTACCTGGGATACCCTGGAGCAGGTAGCCGTTACCATCCTGGAAGATGTCAGTAACGAGGCCGTGGCCCGGTGGGTACAGGTCGCTCTCTCAGGCCCCGAACCCGCTCATGGGGATGTCGGCCGGCACGCGGTCCTGGTCGAGGAACGGCAGCCCGCCTGGGACAATCCAGCCCTTTTGTCACGTCTCCGCCGATTTTAGAGCCCTATCCGACCATTGTTGCCTTCCGTTGCATATCTATTTTAACAAATATATTGAGTAAATTTCATGGATGTCATCCTGTGGCATTCATGGCTGCCACCGTGTAGAATTCCCGCCCCGGCACCGTGTAGGGATGAGCATGGCACGATCTTGCAACGCCAAACCGAAACCGGAGCGCGAGTTCGAACCCAAGCACCGGAAATGCCTGATGTGCCGGAAGGCATTTGCGTCCACACACCCCGGCGAGCGCATCTGCCGGAAGTGCAAGGGCCTGTCGATCTGGCGCGAGGGTGACGGAATTCTGGGAGGAAGGGCAGCCTGAACAGCCGCCCGTAAAAGCATACGGCCAACCAGTGGCATGCGACGAGAGCCGCCCTACCAAGG
>JAJFIG010000457.1 GCA_021775195.1 Rhodospirillales bacterium
CCGCCGCCGTGTACCACCACCGGGTACATCCCGACCTGGCGCAGCAGCACGACGTCGCGGGCGAACATCCGCGCCAGTTCGTCGTCGCCCATGGCATGGCCGCCGTACTTGATGACGAAGGTGTGCCCCGAGTGGCGGCGCATGTAAGGCAGTGCCTGCGACAGGAGCTTCGCCTGGGCCAGCCATTCTTCCGCGGTTTTTTCCGATTTCCCGGTCATGGCCGGGACTTTATACCAACCTGCACAGATAGGCACCCATTGTGATCGTATTTCCCGCTTCCTCGGCAGGAGGGGAGGCGCCGGCGATGCGGGGACATCGTCAAGCCTTCCCGACGCCCCGAGGGAGCGCGAAACGCGACCGGAACGGCGGCGTTTCGAGGCTTCCGGATGTCGTCCCCCGCCGCTTGTGATGCTCCGGCATCACGGCGCGGCAGGCTCCTAACCGGAAACCTCGAAACGCCGTCACAATGGGTGCCTATCTGTGCAGATTGGTATTACGCACCAACGGCGCCTTTTACACATGTTTTTGCCCGCCGCCGGTATCAGTCGGCTCCTGCCTCCTCGAGCAACCACTCGGTGAAGGCACGCACCTTGGGGCGGTGGGGGGCGGTGCGGGGAAAAACAACGTAGTAGGCGTATTCCGCAGGCAGGCCCATGTCGAAGGGCCTGACCAGCCGCCCGCTGGCCAGTTCGCTGGTGATCAGGGCACTACGCCCCAGAACCACGCCCTCGCCGGCGATCGCCGCCTGGATTACGAGGTGCGAATGGGAAAACCGCGGCCCCCGCGTCGCATCGACCTCGGTAGCACCCGCGGCCATCAACCACATGGGCCAGTCCTCGTGCATGTCGTCGTGAAGCAGGGTGTAATGGCGCAGGTCCGAAGGCGTATTCAGAGGCGGGCCGTCTTCCAGAAGCGCCGGGCTGCAAACCGGGACAAGTTCCTCGGTCATCAGCCGCCGTGCCGTCACCCCGGGCCACTCGCCGCGGCCATAGCGGATGGCCATGTCCACGTCGTCACGGACGAAATCGACCAGTTGATCGGTGGTGGTGATGCGCACGTCGATATCCCCCTGACCGGCACGAAATCGGCGCAGGCGCGGCACCAGCCAGCCGGCGGCGATGGAATCCAGCGTGCTCACCGTCAGCACCCGCGTCGAGTCCTGGCTCCGCAGACGCTCCACGGCACCAGCTATCAGGTCGAGGGCCTCGCCCGCCGTCTGCGACAGGGCCTGCCCTTCGTCGGTCAACAGCAGCGCCCGGTTGAGGCGCCGGAATAGCGCCAACCCCAGGTGTTCCTCCAAGGCCTTGATCTGATGGCTGACCGCGGCCTGAGTGACGTTCAGTTCCTCCGCCGCGCGGGTAAAGCTGAGATGTCTGGCCGCCGCTTCGAAGGCGCGGAGGGCGTTCAATGGAGGCAGGCGACGGGTCATGATTTTCGATAAATTACCCTAATCAAAATTACGAAATGCAATTTCTTAGTTTTCTGGTAATTTCCCTAAAATTAAAGGGTTTTTCGGCTTCGATGATACATTAGAAAAACTAATCTATCCATCAAAAAAGATCGTTTGTGGGATTGTTCTGGTTTGCGTACATCAAGGGCAACGCACACATCACTGCGAGATCGAGGAGCGGAAAGATGAACCAAACTATTTGTCAGACAACCTACCGCGCCGGGATCGGGCCGGCCGTTGTTCTCAAGGACGCCGAGCGAGATTTCGGCACCTGGATCACGGCAATTCCGAGGCGTCTTTTCGACCTTCTCTACGCCTGGCAGCAGCGAGCCACCGAGCGCCGACATCTAATGGAACTGGACGACCGCATGCTCGGCGACTTAGGCTTGACCCGGGCCGACGTCCACCGCGAGGGCACCAAGCCGTTCTGGCGTCCCTGACCGAAAAGCCGGCCCGCTGTCATCAACGGGCCGGCCTTAAGGGGGGGATATCAATGATCATCGTCGTCTTCGAGGTGACGCCCAGACCGGGGCAGGGTGATCGCTACTTCGACCTCGCCGCCCACCTGCGCCCGGAACTCGAAAAGATTGACGGCTTCATTTCCGTCGAGCGCTTTGAAAGCCTCGCCCAGGAAGGGAAATACCTGTCATTTTCCGTCTGGCGCGACGAAGAAGCTGTCGCCGCCTGGCGCGCGCACGCCGGGCACAACGCCGCCCAGCAGCAGGGCAGGGATGACATCTTCGCCGATTACCGCATCCGCGTCGCCCAGGTGATTCGCGATTACGGAACCGGCAACGGCCACCCCTCTTCATGAACCGGCGCAACGTCATCCTGGTGATCATTGCCGGCGGCCTGATCGTCAGCCTCAGCATGGGCATTCGCCAGACCTTCGGCCTGTTCCTCGCTCCGGTGACCGGTGAGCTCGGCATCGGGCGCGAAGCCTTCGCCTTCTCAATGGCCATCCAGCAGCTCATGTGGGGCGTGTTCCAACCCCTTACAGGCATGATCGCCGACAAGTTCGGCACCGCCCGGGTGCTTGTTATGGGAGCCGTGGTCTACGCCATCGGCCTCGTCATCATGTCGGGGACCGATTCGGCGCTGCAACTCAACCTGGGTGCCGGGCTGTTCATCGGTTTTGGCATGGCGGCCTCCGGTTTCGCCGTCGTTCTCGGCGCCGTCGGCCGCCTGGTGCCGGAGGAAAAGCGCAGCATGGCCTTCGGCATCACCACAGCCGGCGGTTCCTTCGGACAGTTCATCATGGCACCCGTGGGTCAGTCCCTGATCGCCGCCCAGGGGTGGTCGGAGGCCCTTATCAGCCTAGCCGTGATCGCCCTGCTCATGGCTCCCCTGGGGGCAATCCTGGTAGGCAAGGCCAGCGACACCGCCGGCACGTCCGGGGTTCCGACCCAGAGTCTATCGGAAGCCATCACCGAGGCCCGCAGGCACAGCGGCTTCATATTCCTGACCCTCGGATTCTTCGTTTGCGGCTTTCAGGTTGCTTTCGTCGCCGTCCATCTGCCCGCCTATCTCACGGACGCCGGTCTGTCGGCCGGCACCGGCGCCATGGCGCTTGCCCTGATCGGGTTTTTCAACATCATCGGGACCTTCGTCTGCGGTGCCCTCGGTGGCCGCTACAGCAAGAAGTACCTGCTCAGCAGTCTCTATTTACTCCGCGCCCTGGTGATCGCGGTTTTCCTGACCCTGCCCAAGACCGAGACCACGGTCCTGGTCTTCGCCTCGGCCCTGGGTCTGCTGTGGCTGGGCACCGTGCCCCTGACCAGCGGCCTAGTCGCCCAGATCTTCGGTCCCCGTTACGTCTCGACCCTTTTCGGCATCGTCTTCCTCAACCATCAGGTCGGCAGCTTCATCGGGGTCTGGCTCGGCGGTTATCTTTTCGACACTACCGGTTCCTACGACGGCGTATGGATGGCGTCCGTGGCCCTTGGCATCGCGGCGGCAATTCTGCACATGCCCATCGCCGAACGGCCCCTGCGCCAGCCCGCCTGAGACTCCGCCGGCGGCCCCGGCGTCACCCATCCGTTGTAAGGACGACTTTGCCCGTTGAGCGGCGCGTCCTCAGGGTCTCCAGCGCCTCGGCCGCGTCAGCCAGGTCGAAGGTGTGGGAGACTCGGGGCTTGAGCCGCCCCTCGGCATACCAGTCGAAGAGTTCGGCGAACGATCCCTCGATCAGGTCGGGAGCCAGGGTCCGGTGCGCACCCCAGTAATAGCCGATAACGGTAAGGTTCTTGACCAGCAGCAGGTTGGCCGGAATCTGGGGAACGGTACCGCTGGCAAAGCCAACGACCAAGAGGCGCCCCCCGGGCACGACGCAGCGCAGGCTGGCGTCGAACGCCGATCCGCCAACCGGATCGTAGACGACGTCGGCGCCACGGCCCCCGGTCAATGCCTTGACCCGCTCGCGGATGTCCTCGCTACGGTAGTCGATCAGGTGATCGGCCCCGTACTCGGCGGCCACCGCCAACTTCTCGGCGCCGCCGGCGGTCGCGATCACCGTCGCTCCAAGTTGCTTGGCAATTTCCACCGCCGTCAGGCCGACGCCCCCGGCTGCGCCATGCACCAGCACCGTCTCGCCGGCCTGGAGGCGGACCTTTTCCCGCAAACCCAGGTGCGAGGTTCCGTAGGCAACGGGAAAGGCTGCTGCCGTGACGTAGTCCATGGACTCGGGAAGTCCGTAGACGGCCTGCGCCGGCGCCACCACCTGCTCGGCGAAACCGCCGTGGCCGACCATGGCCATGACCCGGTCGCCGGGACGGACCCGGGTAACGCCGGCGGCGCATTCCAGCACCTCCCCCGCCACCTCCAGGCCCGGGCTGAAGGGAAAGTCCGGCTTCGTCTGATAGGTCCCGGCGACCATCAGGATATCGCCAAAATTGACGCCCGCGGCCTTGACGGCGATGCGGACACCGCCCTCCTCCAGAGCCGGTTCGGGCGCTTCCCCCACGACC
>JAJFIG010000458.1 GCA_021775195.1 Rhodospirillales bacterium
CATGGAGCCGCCGGGCTGGATCACCGCCGTGGCGCCGGCCGCGGCGGCGGCGAGCAGGCCGTCGGCGAAGGGGAAGAAGGCGTCGGAAGCGCCCCCCCAGCCCACGGCGCGGGTCTCGGCCTCGCCCGCCGCCGCCCAGGCCTCGCCGGCCTTCCAGGCGGCGATGCGCGACGAATCGACGCGGCTCATCTGGCCCGCCCCGACACCTACCGTGGCGCCGTCCTTGACGTAGACGATGCCGTTGGACTTGGCGTGCTTGCAGACGGCGAAGGCGAAGGTGAGGTCGGCCATCTCGGCGTCGGTGGGGGCGCGCTTGGTGACCACCTTGAGCTCATCGGAGGCGACGGCGTCGTCGCGGCTTTGCAGCAGGTATCCCCCGGCCAGGGAGCGCAGCGTCATGCCCTCGGCCCCGGCATCGGGCATGTCGCCGGTGACCAGGACCCGCAGGTTCTTCTTCTCCGCCAGCAGGGCGCGGGCGCCGGCGTCGACGTCGGGGGCGATGACGACCTCGGCGAAGAGCTTGGCGATCTCGGCCGCCGTGGCCTCGTCCAGCGCCCGGTTGAGGGCGATGATGCCACCGAAGGCGCTGACCGGATCGCAGGAAAGGGCCTTGGCGTAGGCTTCGCCGAGGCTGTCGGCGTGGGCGACGCCGCAGGGATTGGCGTGCTTGATGATGGCGCAGGCCGGGCGCTCGAATTCGGCGACCAGTTCGAAGGCGGCGTCGGTGTCGTTGAGGTTGTTGAAGCTGAGCTCCTTGCCCTGAAGCTGCTCGGCGGTGGCGATACCGGGCCGGGCGGCGCCGCCGACGTAGAAGGCCGCCTGCTGATGGGGGTTCTCGCCGTAGCGCAGATGCTGGCGCAGCTCGCCGGCGAAGGCGAGGCGGCGGGGAAAGGTCTCGCCGAGGGCATGCGAGAACCAGGTGCTGATGGCGCTGTCGTAGGCGCCGGTGCGGGCGTAGGCGCGGGCGGCGAGGCGCTGGCGCAGCTCCGGTGTGGTGGCGCCGCCGTTGGCGGTCATCTCCTCGATCACGGTGGCGTAGTCGCCGGCATCGACGACGACGGTCACCGAGTCGTGGTTCTTGGCGGCGGCGCGGATCAGGGCCGGGCCGCCGATGTCGATGTTCTCGATGCAGGTGGCGAAGTCGGCGCCGCCGGCCACGGTGGCCTCGAAGGGATAGAGGTTGACCGCCAGCAGGTCGATGGGCGCGATGCCGTGGTCGTCCATGGCCTTTTCATGCGCCGGGTTGCCGCGCATGGCGAGCAGGCCGCCGTGGATGGACGGGTGCAGGGTCTTGACCCGGCCGTCCATGATCTCGGGAAACCCGGTGTGTTGGGAGACCTCGGTCACCGGCACGCCGGCGTCGGAAAGGGCCTTGGCGGAACCGCCGGTGGAGAGGATCTCGACCCCGTTGTCGGCGAGGAATCGGGCGAAATCGACGAGACCGGTTTTGTCGGAAACGGAGATCAGGGCACGGCGGATTTTCGAGGGCATGGCGGGGTTCTCCAACCAGGGATGGCGGGTTCGGGACGGGGTATAGCAGCCTCGCCGGGCAGGCTCCAGTGTCGAATCGTGGCAACAGCGGGGACAGGTCTAGGCGGACGCCGCGCGGGCGGTTTCCGCGTTCCCGTCCTGGTATTCAGGTACCAATCGGCGGACAACGTCCATGACCGCGGCCTCGTCGGCGCCGGCACAGGCGGCGGCCAGATCATCGACGCCCCGCGCCAGTTCCCCGGCGTCGGCGCCGCGGGCGGTTGCCGCCAGGATGCCGGCGCACTCGGTGGGAACCAGGGGCTCGGCACCGTGGAACATTTCCTCGGTTATCTTTTCGCCGGGGCGCGCCCCGACGGTCTCGATGGCGACGTCGACGTCGGGCCGCAGGCCGGCGAGGCGGATCATCTGCCTTGCCAGGTCCATGATCGGCACCGGCTCGCCCATCTCGAGGACCATGATCCGGCCCTGGTACTGGGGGTTGGCGCTGCCCAGGGCCGAGGCCTCGAGCACCAGCTCGACGGCCTCGCGTATGGTCATGAAATAGCGGGTCATGTCGGGGTGGGTGACGGTCAGGGGGCCGCCGGCGGCCAACTGCTTCTGGAACAGGGGCACGACCGAGCCCGTGGAACCCAGCACGTTGCCGAAACGAACGGTGATGAAGCGGGTGCCGTCGGCGTCCGGCTCGGCGATATCGAGGGTCTGGCAATAGCGCTCGGCGATGCGCTTGGTCACCCCCATGACGCTGGTCGGGTTGACGGCCTTGTCGGTGGAGATCAGGACCATGGCGGCGACGCCGGCGCGGCGGCAGGCGTTGGCGACGTTGGCGGTGCCGACGACGTTGGTCTTCACGCCTTCGAGGACGTTGGCCTCGACCAGGGGCACGTGCTTGAGGGCGGCGGCGTGAAAGACCAGCTCGGGGCGGCATTGCTCGAAGACGCGCCCGACGTGGGCGCTGTCGCGGACGTCGACCAGCAGGGCCTCCCGGGAAAGGTCCGGGTTGCGCCCCCCCAGTTCCATGTCGATGGAATAGAGGTTGTGCTCGGAATTATCGAGAAGGACGATCCCGGCGGGGCCGAAATCGGAAACCTGGCGCACCAGTTCGCTGCCGATGCTGCCGCCGGCGCCGGTGATCAGGACCCGCCGTCCCTCGATGAGGCCCTGCATGGCGGCCCGGTCGAGGGCCGTCTGCGGGCGGCCGAGCAGGTCCTCGATGGCGATGGGCTTGATCTCCAGGCTGTCGCCGACGCCGCTGCGGAAATCGGTCAGGCTGGGCAGGCGGGCCAGGGTCATGCCCAGGGTCTCGGCCTCGTCGAGAAGGGCGCGAACCCGGGCTCCGTCCATGTCCTCCTTGGTCAGGATCACCCGTTGCGGACGATCGCCCTTGGCCGCCAGGTTCTCGACGATGGCCGCCAGGTCGGCGGTGGTGCCCCTGACCTCGGTGCCGAGAATGTGACGGCCGACGCGGGTGGCGCGCTCGGCGACGATGCCGACGACCCGGTAGTTGGGGTCGCGCTGGCGCGACAGGGCGCGGATGAACAACTCGGCCTCGTCGCCGGCGCCGACCAGGAGCACGGGAACCCGGCGGTGGTCGTCCTGGCGGAGATGGAGATCGAAGCGCCGGTCCTTGAGTATCCGGTAGATGAACCTGGGGCCGCCGAGAAGGGCGGTGAGGACGAACCAGTTGATGATCAGGATGGAGCGGGGCAGATCCTCGAGGCGGGTCCACAGGAACAGGGCGACGATGAAGATGATGATCGCCAGGGTGGTCGCCCGGGTGATCGCCAGCAGGTCGTCGAGGGACGCATACCGCCACACCCCCCTGTAGAGGCCCATGGACCAGAAGACGGCGCCGGCGATGACCGTGAAGACGAAGGTCCTCTCGGCCAGCATGGAAACCGGATAGTAGACCAGGTCGTCGCCGACGCGCAGATAGAGGGAGAGCACGAAGGACAGCGCCGCCATGACGATGTCATGGCCGTAGGCGATATAGCCCCGGGGCGGAATCTTTCGGAAACTGACCATGGGCTTTCCGGTTTTACCTTAGGTCTTGGACAGGAACCAGCGGGCGGTCTCGCGCAACCCTTGCTCGACGGTATGGGGCGGGGTCCAACCGAGCTGGCGACGGATTTTTCCGTCATCGACCCATAGGGAGTCAAGTAGTCGGGCGATCATATCCGATTTTCCGGTCAGGGCGCCGGCCAGGCGCAGCACCCCGTCGGGTACGGCGAACAGCCGGCTGGGTCGTTCCAGGGCGGCGGCGAGGCGGCGGATCAGGCCGGCCGTCGAGAGGTCCTCGCCGTCGCCAACCAAAAACGTTTCCCCCGCCGCGCCGTCGTGGTCGAGGCAGCGGATGACGGCATCGCACAGATTGCCCAGGTAAATCAAGCTGCGCCGGTTTTCGACCCCGCCCAGGGGCAGGGGCGGCGCCTTGCGGCAGAGCTCCATGAGGCTGAGGAAATTACCCCTGACATGGGGGCCGTAGACCAGGGGCGGGCGCAGGATCACGACCTCCAGGCCGGTCCGTGCCGCGACTTCCCGCAGGGCGACCTCGGCCTCGTGCTTGGAGCGGGCGTAGGGGTCCCCCGGTGCCGGCGTATCGCTTTCGCTGAAGGGCGCGCCCGGGGTCGCCTCGCCGTTGACCTTG
>JAJFIG010000459.1 GCA_021775195.1 Rhodospirillales bacterium
GGTGCCGCGATGCCTGGGCATCGCAAACGCCCCGCAACGCCGCCGGTGGACGTGGAAGGCCGCCCGCGGGGTCGCGTTTCCCGCCCCCTCGGGGCGTCGAACGCGCTTGACGATGCTCCGGCATTGCCGGCGCACGTTCTCCTGCCGAGAAAACGGGAAACGCGATCCAAAGGGCACCCTATGTTTGATTTGCACCACTAGTGCAAATACCCTTAATGCGATCCGGTATCAATACGAGATCACGCCAAAGGAAAATTCGTCCGGAACGCGGCAAGGAAATTAATCGAGCGCCGACAGCATCGGGGCGTCGTCCTCGATTTTCTGTATCTTATCGATGCCTTGCTTCATCTCCGACATGATGAATTCGGAACGTTTTACCGGCCCGCCCGAATCCTTGTCGGGAAAGAGACGCGCCCAGGCATCCATCTTGACCGTTAGGGCGCACAGCACCCCGCCGATCGTGGTGTGGTATTTCTCGATAAGGTCCCGCACCCTCTTGAATCGCGCCGCCGAGATTTCGTTCCACATGTCCTTGGTGCTGCGGTCGAAATTCTCGAATCGTCCGGTGATGGCGGCCATCAGCCCGTTGATCGTGGTCTGCATCATATCGCAGGTCTTCATCAAATTGATGTCGTTCTTAAGCTGCCAGTTTTGCTTTAGTTCCTCCATGCTGTCCAGATAGTGGCTGATGACCGGTTCGATCTGGTCCAGGCACTGGCGGTAATAGGAAAGCGACAGGAAGATATCGCCGTAGTCCTCGAGGAACTTGGGCACATCCTCAAGCTGGATTTCCAGCTTTCCCGCCATGATTTCGAGTTTCTCCCGCGCCTTCTTGACGTCCGGGTCCCGGAAGAGCGCGATGATGTCGCCGAAATCCTGGATGCTGACATCGTCACCGCCGTAGACCTGCACGATCAGCGGGCGGGTAAAATCCGTCATATAGGTGCTGAGTTCCTCGGCCTTGCCCTGCGACAGCTTCAGCGCCTCCAAGCTGTTCACCGCGATACCGTGTTCGCGCAGCTGGATGCGCAGGCTGTAGACATCGTAGCTTGGCATCAGCGACAGTTTGCGCAGCAGGATTAGGTCTGGATGAACCGGATCCTCGGGCCAATCGAATTCGGTGCCCAGACCCTCGATGTCCATCTGGCCGCTGCCGGCGTCTTCGTCGGCAAAAAATTCGATCACGCTTTCTAGGCGCACGTTCTTGATCAAACGCGCCCGCCACAAAGCCGGCGTTTCGATGGGCATGATCGACAGCGGCAGGATGTGCAGCGAATCGCGATCTGTATCTTGAATGTCGTTCTGTACGCTGTCGTTCATGGCCTAGGAGCCTGGTTCGGCAACGCTCGATATGAACCACGAGCATCGCTGCAGCGGTTGATGGAGCCACCTTAACAAATGTAAGGGCCGGCACGGTAAATTTCTTGGGCCTCGGACACCAAGACAGTAGCCGCCCTTATCGATACCTTTCCGTCAACCAACAAAGCGGTCGATACATAGCCCGGTCCACGTTAAATAAGGCCATGCCCCGTTACAAGGTGACCATGGAATACGACGGTCGGGAATTTGTTGGCTGGCAGCGCCAGGCCAACGGATTTTCCGTGCAGCAGGCCGTCGAGGAGGCAGTCGATGGTTTCTGCGGCGAGAAGGTCGTCGTCCACGGCGCCGGCAGGACCGACTCCGGCGTTCATGCCCGCGGTCAGGTGGCACACTTCGACCTTTCCCGCGAAGCCGACCCGAATACCGTGCGAGACGCCCTAAACTTCCACCTCAAGCCGGCGCCCGCCGTTGTAATCGATGCCGCCGCCGTGGACGAAGAATTCCACGCCCGCTTCTCGGCGACGGCACGGGTCTATCGCTACCGCATCACCAACCGCCGTGCAGCCCCGACCATCGAACGGGGCCTCACCTGGTGGGCGCCGGTGCCCCTCGATCACGAGGCCATGAACGAAGCCGCGCGCGTTCTCATCGGCCACCATGACTTCACGACTTTTCGCGCCACCGCCTGTCAGGCCAAATCCCCGGTCAAGACCCTGGACGTCCTCGGCGTACGCCGGGATGGCGACGATATCTTCATCGACGCCCGGGCGCGTTCGTTCCTCCATCACCAGGTGCGCAACATGGCTGGCACTCTGAAGCTGGTTGGCGAGGGCAAATGGAGCGCCGCCGACGTCACCGAGGCCCTGAAAGCCCGCGACCGCTCCAGGGGCGGTCCGACGGCACCGGCTTGCGGTCTTTACCTCATGCGGGTGTTGTACGGGAAATCCGCCAAGACGACCTAGATTATGCTGAACGCGATGGCGTTGATGAAAACGCTCATGACGAAGTCCAGGAACACCACGCCCACCGCCGTCATCACCGCAACTTCGAGAACGGTGACCGTAATGAATCCCGTATAGCCCAGAAGAACGGTAAGGACGATGAGCTGTAGGGCGTTGACCATGTCGCTGGGCGCCGCCTCTGCAGCCCCGAGATAGGTCAGAGGCAGGTGAACGGCATTCTGGAGCACCTGAGCCCAGTTGTAGACGATGATGTAGCCCATGTACTGGCGCTCGCGATCGAGGATCCGGGCCATGGACGCCATGACCAGGGGAAAGGCCACCCAAAGGATCACATAGGCGATTGTCTCGATGGCGACGTAACGCAGCGGGTGCGCGTCCTCCAGGCCGGCGGCGTAGCGCTGGTAAAGGAGCAATCCGTAAAACGGGGCAACGATCACTGCGGCAAAAAAGGAATTCCAGAAACCCTTCACTGATATGTCGAAGTAGCCGACACCGCCTTTGTCCAGCCGCGCCAGCCGGTAGGTGCCATAGAGGGAAAAAACGATTTCGCGTAGGTTGGGCATCAGGGCTGGCCAGCAAAGAAACCGTCGAGCACCGCCTGGTAGATATCCGTCAGGGCCAGAATGTCGGAAACGGCAACATTCTCGTCCACCTTATGGGCGGTTTCGTTGATCATCCCGAACTCGGCCACCGGACAGTGATCCTTGATGAACCGGGCATCCGACGTGCCTCCCGTAGTGCTCAGTTCCGGCGTCCGCCCTGTAACCCGCCAGATGGCTGCCGCGATGACATCGCTCAGCGGCCCCGGCGGGGTCAGGAACGCCTCGCCCGAAACCGTGGTCCGAAGGTCGAAGTCGCCACCTGCCTCCCGGCACTGTTCGTCGAGCCACGCCGCCAGGCTATCGCCTGTATGGCGGTCGTTGAAGCGAATGTTGAATGCCGCGTCCGCCCGGGCCGGTATTACGTTGGACACCGGGTTTCCGACGTCAATGCTGGTCAGGGCCACCGTTGACGGCGGGAAGTGTTCCGTTCCGTCATCAAGCGGCGTACCGTCAATGGCGGCCAGCATGCGGACCAGGCGCCGAACGGGGTTGTCGGCCAGGTGGGGATAGGCGACGTGGCCCTGGATGCCGTTGACCGTCAGCTGACCGCCGAGGCTTCCCCGGCGCCCGATTTTGATCATCTCGCCGAGAATCGCCGGGTTGGTCGGCTCGCCCACCAGACAGGCATCCAGGGTCTCGCCCCGTTCCGTCAGCCAGTCGAGAACCTTGACCGTACCGTTGATTGCCGCTCCTTCCTCGTCGCCAGTGATCAGCAGGCTGATGGAACCTTTGCGGCCGGCCTTGCGGTCCGCCAGGTATCGCGCCACCGCGGCAACGAAGGCGGCGACCGCACACTTCATGTCGGCGGCACCCCGGCCAAAGAGACGTTCGCCCACGACTTCGGCACCGAAGGGGTCCACCGTCCACGCCCCGGCGTCGCCCACGGGCACCACATCGGTGTGCCCGGCGAAACAGAAGTTGGGTCCGCCTTCGCCCAGTCGGGCGTAGAGGTTGTCGACGTCGTCGGTGCCGTCGGCGGAAAAGGTCAATCGGTTGCAGGCAAAGCCAAGCCCCTCGAGCGCACCGCCAAGAACGTCCAATGCTCCAGCGTCTACCGGCGTAATGCTGGGACAGCGGATGAGCGCACGACTCAGGTCAAGCGGGTCAATGGCCTGGGTCAATCTCGTAGCAGGTCGTTAATGGAGGTCTTGGAACGGGTTCTTTCGTCCACCCGTTTGACGATGACGGCGCAATAAAGGCCCGGACCCGGGCTGCCGTCAGGGAGCGCCTTGCCTGGCAACGTTCCCGACACGACCACCGAATAGGCCGGAACCCGGCCGTAGTGAAT
>JAJFIG010000460.1 GCA_021775195.1 Rhodospirillales bacterium
TCGAACCTCCGAATGCCGGTATCAAAAACCGGTGCCTTGGACCACTTGGCTACGCCCCACCATCGGCGCCGCAAGGCGCGCACCATAATCCCAAAGAGCTCCGCCCGCAACCGGCGGACGGCGGCTTCGGCGGGCTCAGAAATCGGCCCCGCGGGTGTCGCCCAGGAGGGGCGCGGCGGCCACCCACCAGGCGCCATGGGCGGCCCGCAGGCGCGCTGCCGCCGCCTTGGCTTCGGTCTCTTCGGCGAAGAGGGCGAAGCAGGTGGCGCCGCTTCCCGACATGCGGGCGAGACGGGCGCCGGGCTCGGCCTCGAGGGCCGCCAGGACCTCGCCGATGACCGGCGCGAGACTCCGGGCCGCGGCGGTCAGGTCGTTGCGCCGTTCCTTCAGAAGGGCCGCCAGTTCCCCGGCGTCGGCCAGCGCCCGGTCGACGGGAGCAGGGGCCGAGAACGGGCCGGCGCGGGCGGCGAAGACGGCCGGCGTCGATACCGCCTCGCCGGGGTTGGCCAGGACCAGCCACGCGGGGGGCAAGGACGGCGCCGGGGCGAGGCGCTCGCCGATGCCGGCGACGACGGCGCTTTCTCCGGCCAGGCACACGGGGACGTCGGCGCCAAGGGCAAGGGCCAGGTCGCCCAGGGTCTGCTGATCCATATCCAGGCTCCATAACGCCGCCAGGGCACGGAGGGCGGCGGCGGCGTCGGCCGAGCCGCCGCCGATGCCCGACGCCACGGGCAGGCGCTTGGTCAGGGTAATGGCGGCGGCGGCCTCGATTCCGGCGGCCTCGGCCAGGGCGAGGGCGGCGCGCAAGACCAGATTATCGGATCCAGTGGGCAGCGCTTCGGTGAAGGGACCGTCGACGGTGAGGGTCAGGCGGTCGGAGGAGGCACCGGTGACGGTGTCGCCGATGCCGGCGAAGGCGATGAGGCTGTCGAGTTCGTGGTAGCCGTCGGAACGCCGTCCAGTGACGTGCAGGTAGAGATTGACCTTGGCCGGCGCGGCGGTGCTCAGGGTTTCGGGAGAGCGGAACGATGGGGGAGGCGCCGACCCGGCACCGCCGGGATCAGCCATTGCCGCCGTCGGCCACCTTCTTGATCAGGCCCTTTTCGAGCTTGGCCTTGACCGTCTCGACGAGCTCGGGCTCGGGTTCGAGGCCGAGGGCCCGGAGCCACTGGAAGCGGGCTTCGTGATGGCGGCCGACCCGCCAGTAGGCGTCGCCCAGGTGGTCGTTGATGACCGGATCCTCGGGGCGCAGTTCGACGGCGCGTTCGAGCTCACGCACGGCATCCTCGAAATCGCCCAGGCGGTAATGGACCCAGCCTAGGCTGTCGACGATGTAGCCGTCATTGGGGCGCAGGCTCACCGCCTTCTTGATCATGCCCAGGGCACGGTCCAGATTTTTGCCCTTCTCGACCCACGAATAGCCAAGGTAGTTGAGCACGTAGGGCTGTTCGGGTTCGAACTCCAGGGCTTTGAGGAAATCGGCCTCGGCGCGGGGCCATTGCTCGGAACGCTCGAGGACGATGCCGCGGGCGTAGAGCAGCGACCAATGGCGGCGGTCGAGGGTGTCGATGCGTTTCACCGCCTGGTCGTAGGCGTCGACGGCCTCCTGGAAACGGTCGCGGCCACGCAGGATGTCGCCGAGGCTGATCAGGGGCTCGGCCTGGGTGGGCCGATCCTTGGCCATGGAGCGCAATTGCTTCACCGCGGCGTCGGGGCGATCCATCTTGTTGAGGTTGGAGGCGATGCGCAGGCGTGCCGACCAGGCGATGGGCGACACCGGGTCGATGTTGGCGTAAATGGCGTTGGCCTTGTCGAGGCGGTTGTCGGCCTCGAGAATGTCGGCGACGAGGATCTGCATGACCGGGAAGTTGGGGCGCAGGTAAAGGGACAGGCGGCCGAAGACCAGGGCCGTTTCGTCGGCGTTCTGCTGGCGCAGGGAACTGGCGACGCCGAACAGGCCTTCCGCGGCGCCGTCGGTCGCCGTCGCCACCTCCAAGGGCGGCTGGGCGCCTTTCTCTAACCGCGTCAAGGCTGGCGACAACAACTGCGAACCGGGGTGGAGTTTCCGGTATTTGTCGTAAATGTCCCGGGCCATTTCCGTATCGCCGCGGCGCTCGTAGAGGGCGCCCAACAACTGCGCCAGGCGCAGCGACAGGCCGCCCTGGTTCTTGGCGGCGCTCAGGTACCCCTTCTCGGCGGCGTCGATGCGCCCCGATGCCTCGTTGACCAGGGCCGTGTGAAGATCGAACAGCGCCTTGAACCCCTTGTTCCGGGACAACGGCTTGAGTGCCTTCAGGGCTTCGTCCGGACGGCCGAAGCCGACCTGGGTCCAGGCGCTCAGAAGGGGCACCATGAAATTGTTGATGCCGTTCTTGGGCAGACCGGCGAGATGGGTTTCGGCGTCCTCGAAGCGGCCGGTCTTGATCTGGTCGACGACGGCGACGATGTTGGCGATGGAGGCCTTCTCGTGGGTGGCGATAACCTTGTGGGCCAGGGGCACCGCCTCGTCCATGCGGCCTTCGGCGGTCATCAAAACGAAGGTGCGGCGTAGCAGGCTCTTGCTCTTGGGGTCCCAATTCAGGGCGGCGCTGAGGAAATCGGCGGCGGCGGAGATGTCGCGGGTCGCTTGGGCGTGGCGGCCGGCGAGATAGTTGCCGACGAAGGTGGAGGCCGGCTTGACCGGCCCGGCGGTCCGTTCGGCCTCGGCCTCGCCGGCGCCGTCGGTGGCGCAGGATGCGGTCAGCAGTGCTGCGGCGACCGCCAGGGCGGCGCCCGTCCATGTCGTCCTCGATCCGGCGGTCGGTCTCGTCATCGCGGTCATCATCTCATCCTCGGGCAGATTGCGCCATCGCCCGGCCTTCGGGCCGGTGCCGGCGCAATCGCCAGTAATTGTACCCGACCCGGGCGCGAACACTCAAACCCGATCTCGTTCCGTCCCTTGCCCCGGATTCCACCGGTTTTCGGCTCTCGCGGGGACGCCGGGATGCCGAGGCCCCCGACCCCGGCCCTACATGTTGGGGTAGTTGGGGCCGCCGCCGCCTTCGGGCACGACCCAGTCGATGTTCTGGGTCGGGTCCTTGATGTCGCAGGTCTTGCAGTGGACGCAGTTGGCGGCGTTGATCTGCAGGCGTTGCCCGTCGCTTTCCTCGACGAACTCGTAGACTCCTGCCGGGCAAAACCGTTGTTCGGGCCCGGCGTAGACGGCCAGGTTGACGGATACCGGCACGTCCGAATCCTTGAGGGTCAGGTGACAGGGCTGGTTCTCCTCGTGGTTGGTGCTGGATAGATAGACCGACGACAATTTGTCGAAGGTTATCTGGCCATCGGGCTTGGGGTAGTCAATGGGCGTGCATTCGGCCGCCTTCTTGAGGGCCTTGTGGTCCTCGTGGTGGTGCATGGTCCAGGGCGCCCGGCCGCCAAACAGATAGGTGTCAACGGCGGAATAGGCAAGGCCGCCCCAGAGACCCCAGCGGAACGCAGGTCGGATGTTGCGGACCCGGTGGAGCTCGGTCCAGACCCAGGATTGGCGTAGCGTCTCGGGATAGGCATCAAGCCGGGCCGCGGGCTCGGTTTCGTCCAGGGCGGCGAAGGCGGCCTCGGCGGCGAGCAGTCCCGATTCCATGGCGGTGTGGGTGCCCTTGATGCGGGCGACGTTCATGAAACCGGCGCTGGCCCCGATCAGGGCGCCGCCGGGGAAGGTCAGCTCGGGGATGGATTGGAAGCCGCCCTCGTTGACTGCCCGCGCCCCGTAGGCCAGTCGTCGGCCGCCCTCGAAGGTGGGGCGGATGGCGGGATGGGTCTTGAAGCGCTGCATCTCGTCGAAGGGGCTGAGGTAAGGGTTCTGGTAGTCGAGGCCGATGATGAAGCCGACGGCGACCTGGTTGTCCTCGAGATGATAGAGGAAGGAGCCGCCGTAAGTGCTGCCATCCATGGGCCAGCCGATGGTGTGGACGACCCGGCCGGGGTGGTGTTTGGCGGCGTCGACCTCCCATAGCTCCTTGATCCCGATGCCGTAGATCTGGGGGTCGGTCCCCTCGTTCAAGTCGAAACGCTTCATCACGGTCTTGGTCAGGGACCCGCGGCAGCCCTCGGCGAAAAGGGTGTAGGTGGCGTGAAGCTCCATGCCCGGTTCGTGGTTGGCGGTGGGCTGGCCGTCGCTGCCGATCCCCATGTCGCCGGTGGCGATGCCCTTTACGCGGCCGTCGTCGTGATAGAGGACTTCCGCCGCGGCGAAACCCGGGTAGACCTCGGCGCCCAGGGCCTCGGCCTGCTCGGCGAGCCAACGGCAGAGGTTGCCCAGGCTGACGACGTAGTTGCCGTGGTTGTTCATCTGCGGCGGGGTCGGCAGGCGGATGGCGCGGCCCTTGGTCAGCATGAGGAAGCGGTCGTCGCCGGCGGGGGTGTTGAGGGGGGCGCCCTTGTCGCGCCAGTCGGGGATCAGTTCCTCCAGGGCGCGGGGGTCGAGGACGGCGCCGGACAGGATATGGGCGCCGATCTCGGAGCCCTTTTCGACGACGCAGACCGAGACCTCGCGGCCATGCTCGGCGGCGAGTTGGCGAAGCCGGATAGCGGCGCCGAGGCCC
Organism: Rhodospirillales bacterium; assembly: GCA_021775195.1. GTDB lineage: Bacteria > Pseudomonadota > Alphaproteobacteria > Rhodospirillales > 2-02-FULL-58-16 > JAJFIG01. The sequence continues at coordinate 4,584 of JAJFIG010000460.1, forward strand.
GCCGGGCCGCCGCCGACGATGACCACATCGAACTGCATCGATTCCCGTTCCATGGGGCCTCCCGCTGTTCATTGAACCGACGCCCGGCGAGGGGGCGATCATGGGGCGGTTTATAGCACACCCCATTTGGTCGGGGCATGGAAATGTGGCGAAACCGGGGGGCGAGGACGGTGCCTGTGACAGGGAATCCGAGAGTTGGTATGGTAGGCACCATGGCTCCGTCCCCGTCACCCCGAAATCTGCTGTCCTGGCACCTGGATGCCGGCGTCGACGAAACCATCGGCGAGGTCGCGGTGGACCGCTACACGCCCGTCGTGCCGCCGGCACCTGCGAAGGCTGCGCCGGCTCCATCCCCGCCCCCGGGCGGGACCAA
>JAJFIG010000047.1 GCA_021775195.1 Rhodospirillales bacterium
AGGCGACGACGATGTAGAGCGCCGTCGTCGGGATGCCGGCGCTCAGCGCGATGCACGATATGGCGATGAAGACCAGCGAGAAGAACAGGATCAGGTCGTCCAGCGTCACCGGCACTACGGGCAGGAGCGAGACCACGGTCATGATCGCCTCCGACAGCGTCAGCGCCATCTGGGTGACGATGAACGAGATCCGGAACGGCGCCCCGGTGATGGTGACGACGCCGACGATGATGCCCACCGCTCCGGCCGCCGCCCCCACGGCCAGCGCGTACTTGGCGCCGAGCTGGAAGGCATCGATCAGGTCGCGGATTCTCAGCCGGTGGCGGGGGTTCAGGAATCCGACGACGATGCACGACGTGATCCCCCAGAAGGCGGCCATGAACGGGGTATGGCCACGGACGATGATCCCGACCAGGATGATCAGCGGAATCAGGTTCGGCCAGCCGTTCCTGAGCACGGGCCATACGCTGGGCACGTCTTCCACCGGCATGCCCTTGAGGCCGAGGCGCCGGGCTTCCAGGTGGACGATGGTGAACCCCCCGATGTAGTGCATCAGCGCCGGGATCAGGGCCGCCGTGATCACCGTGGTGTAGCTGACCTCGAGGAACTCCATCATCACGAAGGCGGCGGCGCCCATGATCGGCGGCGTGATCTGTCCGCCGGTGCTTGATGCCGCCTCCACGGCGCCGGCGAAGTGAGGCTTGTAGCCGGCGCGTTTCATCGCCGGGATGGTCAGGGCGCCGGTGGTCACGGTGTTTGCGATGGACGAACCCGAGATGGTTCCGAACATGGCCGACGCCAGCACGCTGACCTTGGCCGGCCCGCCGGTGTAGCGCCCGGCGACGCACTGGGCGAGGTCGATGAAGAACTGCCCCAGCCCCATGCGCGTGGCGATGGTACCGAAGAGCACGAAATGAAAGACGAAGGTGGAAACCACCTTGACCGGGATGCCGTAGATGCCCTCGGTGGTCATGTAGACGTGGCTGATGAAGCCCGGCCACGAATTACCCGGGTGCTTCAGGACCCCGGGCGCCAGGGGACCGAAGATGGCGTAGAGGATGAAAACCCCGACGATGATCGGCAGCACCGGTCCCATGGCGCGCCGCGTCGCCTCCAGGATCAGGATGATCATCACCGTGCCGACGATGATGTCGGTCAGGTTCGGGTTGCCGATGCGGAACGTCAGCGAGGTCAGGGTCACCGGCAGATAGAGCGAGCAGAAGATGGCGCCGCCGAAAAAGACCCAATCGTAAAGGGGCACGTTGCCGGGTTTCCACCAGCGCGATTGCGGTTCCGCGTCGTTGACCCGCTTGGAATGGCCGAAGACCAGATAGATGAGGCCGAGCACGAAGCCCAAATGGACGCCCTTGTGCCAGTGTTCGGGCAGGATGCCGAAACCGGCGGTGTAGTAGTGAAAGCTCGACAGCGCCACCAGCATGGCGACGACCACGTAGCGTGTTGGCGCCACGACGGTCCGGAAATGCATTTCCGGATCGTACTCGTGCTCCAGCGCCTCGGCCTTTTTGAGGTCGATCTCAGCCATGGGCGGGGTGCGCTTCTCCGCTGTCGGTGGTCGGCACGGGGGTGTTCACGGATGCCCGGGGAAAACGGGCCGGACGCATGCCCGGCCCGCTCGCCGTTTTCCCTCAGTTGGGAAGCTTCATGCCTTTTTCTTTGTAGAACTTGGCCGCCCCCGGATGCATCGGGATGCCGATAGCGTCCAAGGCCGTTTCCAGCCGCACGGCCTTGCCCTTGGCGTGTCCCCGGTCCAGGAGTTTCCGCGAGTTCTTGTTCCACAACGCCTTGGTGATGCCGTAGATGAGGTCGGCGTTGGTATCGGCGGAAACCAGCCACTGGGCGCCGACAGCGATGGTCTTGGTGTCGGTGCCGATGCCCTCATAGACGCCGGCCGGTATCTTTTCGTCGTAGTAGAAGGGCGCCACCTTCTTCACCGCGTCGGCCTTCTCCTGCGAGATGGGAAGCAGGCGCGCCCCCACCATCGAGGCCAGTTCCGAGATCGCCGACTGCGGATACCCGGTGACCGTGATCATGGCCTCGAGCTGCCCGTCCCGCATGCGGTCGATGGATTGGCTGCTGTTCAGGTATTCGGCCTGGTAATCGACGTTTTCCTTCATCCCGTGGGCTTCCAGGATCAGCACCGCGCCGACCTTGGCGCCGGACGCCTGCAGGCCAATGCCGATGCGCTTGCCCTTGAGGTCGGTGATCTTCTTGAACGGGCTGTCCTTGCGCACCACCACGTGGATGTGCTCGGGGAACAGGTTGGCCATGACCCTCAGCTTCTTCAGCGGCGGCTTGCCGGCGAAGACACCGGAACCGGTGTAGGCCCAGTAGGTCACGTCCGACTGGGCGAAGCCGGAATCGACGGCGCCCGACTGGATCGAGTTGACATTGGCGACCGAGCCGTTGGCCGACATGGCGATGGCCACCAGGCCGGGCACGCCGCAGCTGCCGCGTTTGGCGCACGGGCGCGAGCCCGGCGGGTTGCTCACCGCGGTGGCGAGAATGCCGGCCATGGGGAAGTAGGTCCCGCCGGCGCTGCCGCTGGCAATCTTGAAGAACTTCATCTCCTGGGCCTGGGCCACGCCGAAGATCATCGCCGTGGCCAGCGCCGCGCCGGCAATCAAGGTCTTGTTGAACTTCATGAAACGTCCTCCCTGTTGGTTCTCCATTGAGGATCCGCCGGAGCGAATCCCTAAAACGAACCGGTGCCGGCGGTTCACCGGCATCCTCCAAAAAAGGTCTTCCCCCGTATTGAGGTAGCCGTTTCGGCGGATTCAACGCCGCCCGGCCTTGTCTTGCTTTAAGGAGGATGAAATAGTCCGCGACATCAACCATGAATGTCAAGTTGCCCCAGGTTTCGGGGCCGGTCCGCCGGCCCACCAGGAGTGACCGGAAATCGTCCAAGGAGGCCTACCCATTCATATCCTCATCCTGCCCGGCGACGGCATCGGCCCGGAAATTACCGCCGCCACCCGTGCCGCCCTCGAGGTCCTGAACCGGGTCCGCGACCTGGGCCTTGACCTCAGCGAACGGACCATCGGCCTGGCGGCCCTCGAGTCCGAAGGCACGACCCTTCCCGACGCGGTCATGGATGATATCCGCCAGGCCGACGGAGTGATCCTGGGCCCGGTGTCGACCGTCGACTACCCGCCCCGGGACCAGGGCGGCATCAACCCCTCGGCGACCATCCGCAAGGGCCTCGATCTTTACGCCAACATCCGCCCCAGCCGCGCCCGCGCCGGCGTCCCGGCCCTGTCGCCCGACATGGACCTGGTCGTCGTGCGCGAGAACACCGAGGGCTTCTACGCCGACCGCAACATGTTCTCCGGCTCCGGCGAGTTTATGCCCACCGAGGACATGGCCCTTGCCGTGCGCAAGATCACGGCCGCCGGATCGCGGCGCATCGCCGAGGTCGCCTTCACCCTCGCGGCGCGCCGCCGGGGCCGTGTAACCGCCATCCACAAGGCCAACGTGCTCAAGGTCAGCGACGGCCTGTTCCTGGACACCGTCCGCGCCGTCGCCGGGGGCCATCCCGGGGTCGAACTCGACGACGTCCTGATCGATGCCATGGCCGCCCTGCTGGTCCGCGACGCCAGCGTCTTCGATGTGGTGCTGACCACCAACATGTACGGCGACATTTTGTCGGACGAGGCCGCCGAGCTCTCCGGCGGCCTTGGGCTCGCCGGCTCCGCCAACGTCGGCGACAACCATGTCGTCGCCCAGGCCGCCCACGGTTCGGCCCCCGACATCGCCGGGCGCGGCATCGCCAACCCCACCGCCCTGATGCTGTCGGTGGCGATGATGCTGGAATGGCTGGGCGCCCGCCACGGCCGCGACGACCTGGGCGGGGCGGCGGAACATTTCACCGCCGCCATCGACGCCGTCCTCGCCGACCCCGCCAGCCACACCCCCGACATGGGCGGCACCGGCACCACCGGAGCCTTCGGCGAGGCCGTGGCCCGGAAGATCGGGGAATAGCGGGGGGCCAGGCATCCCACCCTTAAAAGCACCTCACGAAAATGTTATTAACGACGATTGCTCGATCATGCTTAATTGGCACCAATAGGCGGAAACCAATCCAAAGGTTGTTCGCCAGAAAAAATCAAACCGGCCAAGAAAGACCGGGACGGCAAGGGGGGAGTTTGCCGTGGCGACCGAGGCAGCTGCGGTTGACTTGATCGGCCGCATATACGATGCGGCCGCCGACGAGAGTCTGTGGCCGCAAACCCTGAAGGCGTTATCCGGCGAGCTGCGCGCCATGGGTGGCGTTCTCGTGTCCACCGACCTGGAACAGCAGAAAAGCCGGGTCATCGCGTCGGTGAACATCGATCCGGACTACCAGGCATCCTACGGCGCATACTACGCCGGCATCGACCCGTGGACCGAACCCTTCTCGGCGCTGCCCGTGGGGGAGGTCGCCTGTACCGAAACGGTCCTTCCCCTAAACCAGCTCGAACGAACGGAGTTCTACAGCGACTGGCTCCGCCCCCAGGGCATTGCGCAGTCCCTCGGGGCCGTGGTGTTTCGGGAAGGCGGGCACATCGTCCGCCTCGGTGTTCCCCGGAGCGCCCGCCAGGAGCCATGCGCCCAACGGGACGCCGACCGTCTCCGCTTCTTCGCCCCGCATATCCAGCGGGCGTTGCAGCTTCAAAGCCGCTTGGCGGAGGTCCGAAACCTGTCCCTCGAAGCATCTTCCGCCGTCCTCGACCGGTTGGCGCTGGCCATCGCCCTGATCGACGGGCGCGGGCGGGTGATGTTCATGAACCGGGTCGCCCGCGGTATGAACAGCGCGGGCGACGGCCTGAAGGTGAACAAGGACGGGCTTCGCGCCCGCCAGCCCTCCGATGACGATACCCTGCAGGGGCTCCTCAAGGACGCGGCGCACACCGGCCGTGGCGTTGG
>JAJFIG010000461.1 GCA_021775195.1 Rhodospirillales bacterium
GGCCCTCAACCAGGAAGGGGAAGAGACAAAGGCGGCGTACCTGGCCGGCCTTCCCCCCATTTCCGTCGCCCGATGTCCCCATTGCGCCGAGGTCGCCACCCTGGCCATGGACGTGTTCGGCCTCGACGGTCCGTGGTGGGACGTGCACGGCGGCGGTGGAGAGGCGGCGGCGTGTGTCCATCACCTGGTGACGCTCGGGGCGCTGGACGTGGGGGCAGCGGCACTGGCGGGCGCGGCGCCCCGGCCCATCGACGACATCCAGCCCGGCCCGGCGGTGCCCTTCGTGGTGCCGCGCCTGATGGCGATCCCGGGCATGGCCTGCGTCCTCTACGCCACCCGACGGGTGGCGGCAGGATCGACGGCCTACCTGATGAGCTATTTCGCCGATCCGCCGGCGGCGGGCGCCCATGGCCACCAGCCGTGGCTGAGGACCCAGTACGGATACCGGGACGGCGGTGGTAACTCGCTCTGGTCGACGCGCGCCGACCGCTGGGACTTCGACCTGGGGCCGTGGCTGGACGGCGAGCCGCCGGGGCTGGCGTGGACCGCCCCGGATGACGACGACCTGGCCGTAAAGACGGGGACGGCGGGGTGCCCCTACCTGGACCTGCTGGGCCGGCGCCATCCGATATCCATCCGTCAGGGCCGGATCCATGACCTGCCGATGCCCGATGGCGGGCCGGTGGAAGCCGGGGACCTGTTCGACTAGCAGAATTGCCATGGAATGGCCCGAATCCGCGGCAAGACTGGCGTTTCGGGAAAGCGGAGGAGAGCGGACATGATGCGATGCGGTCTTGCGGTGCTGTCGATGGTAGGGGTCCTGGTTAGCGGTGGTTTGGATCGACCGGCCCTGGCCGCCGCCGGGGAAAACCCCGAGGTAGCGACCATCGTCGACACTATTTTCGAGATCATGTCGCGTGAGGAGGGTGCCGAACGGGCTCTGGCCAAGGGCCGCCACGGCGACGCCGCCAAGCTCTACCGGGAGGTGATCGACCTCAAGCGGCAACGGTTCGGCACCAGCCACGTGGAATACGCCAAGTCGCTGCTCGGCCTGGCGCGGGCGGAATTGGGCCTGGGCCGGGCGGCCGAGGCGCTGGCCCTGCAGAAGCAGGCCCTGGGCATCCGAAGGAACAAGCTGGGGGACGACCACTGGCTGGTGGCGGCGGTCCTGAACGATATGGTGGCGACACTGACGGCGCTGGGCCGCCACGACGACGCGGTCCGCGCGGCGCGCCGCGACATGGCCATCCACGAGAAGCACCTGGGTCCCGAGCACCTGCGCCTCGGCGGCCTGTGGCTGCGCTATGCCGGCCTGCTCGGCAAGGCGGGCCGCGACAGGGAGGCCGCGAAGGCCGAGGCGCGGGGCCACGAAATCTACGCGGCGGCGCCCCAGGGCGGCCCCGAGGTCATGGTTCCCAAGCCGGCCCGGCCGGCGGCGATCAAGACCGTCACCTCGGGGGACATCACGGCCCACTTCGGCGGCCGCAAGCCCGACAGCGGGCCGCTGCGGTTCGGGGTCGAATCGCTGTGGTTCACGTTTGCCGGCGACGGGCGGGCCTATCCCTTCAAGCCCCGGGGCGAGCTGTTCTTCAGCGACTGGCGCTTCGACATCTTCTCGCCCGACGGCAAGCGGGTGCTTCTGCTCCAGGATCATCACGGCCCCTACCACGTGATGGGGACGGCCCGGCTCAAGGACTACCTGACGGGCCGTGCGGGTCCCGACGACGTGGTCGGGCGGATACCCAAGCCGGGCGAGGCGGCGGCGGTGCACAGCGACGGGCGCTGGGCCTCGGAGAAGGAAATCCGCTACGTCGTGGCCTGCTGCGGCGGGCGCCAGGAGGTCACCTATCCCATTCACTTCTGGGGCTACGAGCCCAAGTCGTCCCTGGACATGGTGCTCGACTACCGGCCCGGCCTGCGCCAGCGCTTGCTGGCCCTGCCGGCGCCCGACCTGGCGGCGCTGCCGGACCTGGTCCGGGCGTTGCGCGACCACCAGGGGCGGGCGCGGGAAAACCCGGGCCGGTGGGAAAAGGGCAAGGTGATGGAGGGTGCCGAGGCAAAGGAATACGTGCCGTCGGACGATGAACTGCTGGCCGCCGAGGCGGGGGGGCGCATCGCCAATGTGGTCACTCACGCGGGTCCCGAAAAGGCGGCCAAGGCGCTGGCCGACGCCGGCATGCCGGGGGGCGAGATCATCTATCCCGACTTCACCTTCCGCCATGCGGACGTCATGGGCACGGGGCGTTTCTTCTACGCCTCGGCGCCCCGGGAAACGCGGGTCACTATCGGCAAGTGACCCACCCTAGCGCTTGAACAACCCCATCAGGGACGCCTTGGCCAGGGTGTTGAAATTGAGATAGAAGCCGACGACGGCGGCGGAGGTGTCGGCGGTCACCGGCAGTTCATCCATGCTCACGGCGTTGATGGTGAACAGGTAACGGTGCGGGTGGTCGCCCTCGGGCGGGCACGGGCCGCCGTAGCCGGGGGCGCCGAAGTCGGTACGTACTTGCAGGGCGCCTGCGGGCAGGTCGCCGCCGCTGCCGGCGCCCAGGGCCAGTTCGCGGACGTCCTTGGGGATGTTGACCACCACCCAGTGCCAGAAGCCGCTTCCCGTCGGCGCGTCGGGATCGAAGCAGGTGAGGGCGAAGCTCTCGGTGCCCTCCGGGGGCTCGCCCCAGGCCAGGTGCGGGGACTGGTTGCCGCCGGCACAGCCGAAGCCGAAGGCCTCGGAAAGAACGTGATCGGCACCCAGATAGTCGCCGTCCTTGAAGCTGTTGCTGGTCAGATAGAAGTCACCCATGATCTATTTTCCTCCCCGATTCCGGTTGAGATCCGACTCTCCGTTGGCACGGTTTCGACGCCACCGACCATACCCCCATTGGCCGAGTGGGATAAACACCTAAGCGGTCAATTTCACCGGCCCTGGTGGCACCAATGCGGCGGTGTTAAGGTTTCGGCTCCGTTGAGTGGGGGAGGACGGTCCATGGATGAAACGCCGGGCAAGCACAAGCCGAAGGCCGAGTTCGACAAGCGGGCGACGGCGGACATGGAGGCGCATTTAGCGAAACCGACGTGGAGCCCGCGCCAGAAACTGGCGCTGACGGCGCGCATGCTGGCACGGGAAGAGCACGGCTCAGGCCTGGCCGGGCAGATCACCGCCCGGGGCGAGACCTCGGGAACGATGTGGACGGCGCGCTTCGGCCTCGGCCTCGACGAAATCCGGGCCAGGGATTTCCTGCTCGTCGACGACGACCTGACGGTGCTGGAGGGCGAGGGCATGCCGAATCCGTCGAACCGCTTTCATCTCTGGGTCTACCGGGCGCGGGGCGACGTCGCCTGTATCGTCCATACCCATCCGCCCCACGTCTCGGCGCTCTCCATGATCGGGGTGCCCTTGAAGCCTTCGCACATGGATACCTCGATGTTCCACGAGGACTGCGCCTGGCTGCCCGAATGGCCGGGGCCGCCGATCGGCGACGAGGAAGGGGAGCTGATCGCGACGGCGCTGGGGGACAAGCGGGCGATCCTGCTTGCCCACCACGGGCAGCTTTCCGCCGGGGCCACGGTCGAGGAGGCGGCGGTGCTGTCGCTTTTCTTCGAGCGCGCGGCACGGATGCAACTCCTTGCCATGGCCGCCGGCGGGATCAGGGACCTGCCCCCCGAGTGCGGGCGCGACGCCCACGACTACCGCCTCAAGCCGGCGCCCCTGAACGCCACCTTCCACTACCACGCGCGCCAGGTGCTGAAGACCGAGGGCGACTGTCTGGACTGATACACCGAAGGAGGTTAGAGTGTGAACGCCTTCCGGGCCCTGTCGACGAGCGGCATCCTTGGATACGGATTCCCCGAGGAGTCCCTGGCCGCCGGGATGGCGCGGAAGCCGCACATGATCGGCGTCGACGGCGGCAGCACCGACCCGGGTCCCCACTACCTGGGCTCCGGCGAAACCCTGAACTCGCGCCTGGCGATGAAACGGGACCTGGGGCTGATGCTGCGGGCCGCCATCGCCGAGGGCATCCCCCTGGTCATCGGCAGTTGCGGCGGCGCCGGCGGCGAG
>JAJFIG010000462.1 GCA_021775195.1 Rhodospirillales bacterium
AACGATCCAACGACGGGCTTACAGGTTTCGAAAACAAGCTTCGACGAGAACGGGGCCTTCAGCGCCACCCTGAGCGCCGTTGATGCCGATCTTGCAGATACTTTCACCTACGCCCTGGCCAACGACCCGACGGGGGCCTTCCAGGTTGTCAGCGACCAGGTGTCGCTGACCGCGCCGCTCGACTTCGAGGCCCTGCCGGCAGGCTTCACCGACAACGGCGACGGCACGGCGACGGCGACCCTGGGACTGTCGGCGGACGATGGCTTCTTTCCCGCCTTCACCAAGAACGTGGATTTCACCGTCAACGACCTCAACGACAACCCGCCAAGCGATATTCAGGTGTCGGGTACAAGTTTCTTTGAGAACGCGTCCTCGCGGGGGCCTGGCGATGTGTCAATTGCTTTTTCGGCATTCCTGAGCGCTACGGATGCAGATAGCGCCCCAGTCAACAACTTCACGTACACGCTGACGAGCGATCCGACGGGCGGAGTCTTCGAGGTGCTGGGAAATCAGCTTCGGCAATTGATATCGGTTGATTTTGAGGCGTTGCCGCCCGGTTTTGCCGACAACGGAAATGGCACGGCGAGCGTTGATCTGGAGATCACGGTGAACGACGGCGCCAATGCGTCTTTTGCCAAGACAATCGCGATAACAATGAACGACGCGAACGACAATGCGCCGACGGGGCTCCAGGTCTCGGCGACCGCCTTCGACGAGAATTCACACTTCGCGTCGACCCTGATGGCGGTTGACGCCGACAGTGCTGCAGCCAATGCCTTTACCTACACATTGGCAAATGACCCGACAGGCGGCGCCTTCCAGGTTGTTGGAGACCAATTGTCGCTAGTGGCACCGTTGGATTTCGAGGCTCTGCCATTCGCGTTTTTCGACAATGGCGACGGGACGGCAAGCATCACCTTGCAGATCACGGTCGATGACGGGTATGTCAGCCCTATTCCGATTCCCCCGCCGCCTGTCGTTAACGCCCAATCGCCGTTCGCGATTCACGAAACTTTCACGGTTAGAGACCTCAACGACAACGCGCCGACGGACCTCCAGGTCTCGGCGACAAGCTTCGACGAGAACGCGGTCTTCGCGGCGACCCTGGGCGCGGTGGACGCCGACAGCGGAACGGTCAACACCTTCACCTACGGGCTCGCCAGCGATCCTACGGGCGGTGCCTTCCAGGTGGCGGGCGATCAACTGTCACTGACAGCGCCGCTGGACTTCGAGGCCCTGCCGGCGGGGTTCACCGATAACGGCGACGGCACGGCAACAGCGACCCTGGGGCTGTCGGCAACCGATGGCCTGAGCCCGGTGTTGGTCAAGAACGTCGCCTTCACGGTCAACGACGTGCCCGAGGCCAACAGCCCGCCTGTCGCGCCGGTGCTTACCGTGACCACGGACGAGGACCAGGCGCCGATCTCGGTCGATCTCCTGTCCAATGCCAGCGATCCCGACCTCGGCGATGTCCTGAGTGTTACCAACGTCGTGCAGGTCAGCGGTGCGCCGGCCGTTTTCACCGTCACCAACGGGATCCTTGAACTCGACCCGGGCCAGTACAACTGGGTTTCCGACCGCTTCCACGCGGTGCTCCATTTCGATTACGGCGTGACCGACCAGACCGCAACGACGGATACGCGGCTGCAGTTGGTGGTCTCGGGCCGCAACGATCCAACGACGGACGTGCTTGTTTCGGCCACCAGCTTCGACGAGAACGTGGCGTTCGGCGCCACCCTGAGCGCCGTCGATCCCGATCTCGCGGACACCTTCACCTACGGCTTGGCAAGCGACCCGACAGGCGGAGCCTTCCAGATTGCCGGCGATCAGCTTTCGTTGGCGGCACCGCTGGACTTCGAGGCCTTGCCGTCCGGATTCACCAACAACGGCGACGGCACGGCAACGGCGACCTTGGGGCTGTCGGCCACCGACGGCCTGAGCCCGGCGGCGATCACGAACGTCGTCTTCACGGTCAATGACGTTGCAGAGGCCAACACCCCGCCCGTGGTAGGTCCGCTCGGCATTCTCACCAACGAGGACCACCCCGTACCGACCTCGGTCGACCTCGCGAGCACCGCCAGCGATCCCGATGCGGGGGATGTGCTGACCCTCGCCGACGTTGTGCAGACCGGCGGCCCGGCGATAGCCTTCACCTTCACGAACACATCGATCGAGTTCTCCGCCGGCCAGTTCAACTGGCTGTCGGTAGGCCAGTCGGCCCAGATGACCTTCGATTACAGCATCACGGATCAGACCGCGACCTCGACGGAGACTCTGACCGTCACCGTCGAGGGCCGCAACGACGCGACAACGGATTTGCTGGTCTCGGCCACGAGTTTCGACGAGAACGTGGCCTTCAGCGCCACCCTCGGCGCCGTCGACCCCGATCTCGCGGACACCTTCCTCTACGGCGTCCCCGGCGACCCGACGGGGGCCTTCAAGGTTATCGGCAACCAGCTTTCGTTGATTGCGCCGCTGGACTTCGAGGCCCTGCCGACAGGGTTCACCAACAACGGCGACGGCACGGCGACGGCGACCGTCGGGCTGTCGGTGATGGACGGGACCAGTCCGGCATTCGTCAAGAACGTGGATTTCACTGTTAACGACGTGAACGACAACCCGCCCGTCGTTGGTCCGCTCGGCATTCTCACCAACGAGGACCATCCCGTACCGATCTCGCTCGACCTCGCGAGCACCGCCAGCGATCCCGATCCGGGCGATATTCTGAGCCTCGCCAACGTAGTGCAGACCGGCGGCGCGGCGATGGCCTTCACCTTTACGGCAACGTCGATCGAGTTTTCCACCGGCCAGTTCAACTGGCTGTCGCAGGGCCAGTCGGCCCAGATGACCTTCGATTACAGTATCACCGACCAGACTACGACCGTGACCGAGACCCTGACCGTCACCGTCGAGGGGCGCAACGATGCGACCACGGACCTCCAAGTGTCGGCGACGAGCTTCGACGAGAACGCGGGGTTCAGCGCCACCCTTAGCGCCGTCGACCCCGATCTGACGGATACCTTCACCTACGCCCTCGCCAGCGATCCGACGGGCGGCGCCTTCCAGGTGGTCGGCGATCAGGTGTCGCTGACGGCGCCCTTGGACTTCGAGGGCCTGCCCGCCGGCTTCACGGACAACGGCGACGGCACGGCGACGGCGACCTTGGGGCTGTCGGTGAACGACGGGGCCAATCCGGCTTTCGTCAAGAACGTCGCCTTCACGGTCAATGACGTCGACGAGGGGCCGGTGGGACTGCCGCAGGTGGTCGAGGTGCGAGTGGCCCAGGGGATCGACGACGCCGAGGAACGGGCCGGCGGGCGCATGTACATGAACAGCTCGGACCTGGAACTGATCGAGGACCGCTCGCTGCAGACCGTCGGCGTGCGCTTCGAGGGCGCCGGAATCCCGCAGGGCGCCGTGATCACCAAGGCCTATCTGCAGTTCCAGGCCGACGAGACCGACACCGTCGCCACCAATCTGACCATCCACGGCCAGGCCACCGACAACGCCGCCAGCTTCGCCAACATTACCGGCAACATCTCGGGCCGGGCGACGACGGTGGAATCGGCGACGTGGGAGCCGGCGCCATGGACCAGCCGCGGCGAGATCGGCCCGGCGCAGCAGACGGCGGACCTGTCGACGGTGGTGCAGGAGATCGTCGACCGCCCGGGGTGGGCGCCGGACAACGGCATCGCCTTCATCATCTCCGGCAGTGGCACGCGGGTGGCGGAATCCTACGAGGGCAAGGCATCGGGGGCGACGCTGCTACACGTGGAGTTCATGGTGCCGGCGGCGGGAGCCGGCGAACCGGCTATCGACCCCGCCCTTCTGGCGGCGCTGGAGAACGGCCCGGTGGTGACCATCGATACCATGCACCCCGAACCGGTGGCGGCCGCGGCCGCCCCGGCGTTGCCGGTCGCCGAAGCGATCACCGGCGGCGATGCCACCACGGGCACGGGCGCCTACGACCTGGTTTCCCTGGCGGTCCTGGACGAGGGCGGGGGGTCGATGGAGCCCCAGGGCGACACACTGCCGGCGACCATGGAATTACCGGCGCCGGAGGTTCCCGACGCCAGCGCCATCCTGGCGGGGATCGCCGAGGGCGCCGGCGACGACGTGGGCGGCGGGACCGACATCGACCTGGCCTCCCTTGCGATGGCTGACGACGACACCCTTTCGGGCGGTGACGACCAAGCCGATGGCGGCGACGTCTTCTTCGCCCCGGAGGCATTCGCCGGGATCATCGAAGTCGGCCTTATGATCGAGGTCCTGGACGGCGGCGGCACCGGCTTCAACGACCAGATTGCGGGCGGCGATGGGAGCGACCTTTTACTGCAGCCGGCAGCAACCGCCGTCGATCCCGGCGCCTTCGGCACGGCCATCACCCTGGACAGCCTGGATTATGCCCCGATGCTGGTGGAGATGGCGGACCCGGCGCTCCTGGCCATCAATGCCGACACCCTGTAGGCGGGGGAACTGTTTCCACCCATCTCCCTCCCTTGCTTCGATGGCCATGGCGGCACATCGCAAAGTCGGATTACCACAGAGACACTGTTTCCCTGAGCGCCGGTTGGCGCCTCGGTGGCCGGGGCGAGGTCCGGGTCACTTCATGGGGCTGTTGGTATAGAATGGCCGGGTCCGCGATTCAGGAGAGCGCCATGACCTTCCTGCCCAATTCACCCCACGCCCGCGACATCGCCAGCTTCGTCCACTCCCAGACCAACCTGAAGGAACACCAGGAGGTGGGGCCGTCGATCATGACCCGGGGCGAGGGAGTCTACGTCTACGACGACGCCGGGCGGCGCTACCTGGAAGGGGTGGCGGGGCTGTGGTGCGCGTCGCTGGGCTTCAGCGTCGAGCGCCTGGCCAAGGTCGCCTATGAGCAGATGATGCGGCTCGGCTACTATCATACCTACCGGCACAGCTCCAATGCCGCCGGCATCGACCTCGCCGAACGGCTGCTCGCCATGGCGCCGGTGCCCATGTCCAAGGTGCTGTTCCAGTGCTCGGGCTCGGAGGCCAACGACACCGCCATCAAGCTGGTCTGGTACTACCACAACGCCATCGGCAAGCCGGAAAAGAACAAGATCATCGGTCGGATCAACGGCTATCACGGCAGCACCGCGGCGGCGGTGAGCCTGTCGGGGAAAGCCGACATGCACCGGGACTTCAATCTGCCCTTTGCCCCCTTCCGCCACGCCGACTTTCCCCACTACTACCGCTGCCACGAGGAAGGCGAGAGCGAGGAGGACTTCGCGACCCGCCTCGCCGCAAATCTGGAAACCATGATCGTCGACGAGGGCCCGGAAACGGTGGCCGCCTTTTTTGCCGAGCCGGCCATGGGGGCGGGGGGCGCGATCATGCCGCCGGCAACCTATTTCGAGAAGGTGCAGGCGGTGCTGAAAAAATACGACGTGCTGCTGATCGCCGACGAGGTGATCTGCGGCTTCGGGCGCACCGGCAACATGTGGGGATCGCAGACCTTCGGCCTCGAGCCCGACATGATCACCAGCGCCAAGGCGCTGTCGGCGGGCCTTCAACCGATCTCGGCGGTGATGATCAACGAGGCGATCTATGACGCCATGGTGGCGCAAAGCGCCAGGCTGGGGAACTTCGCCCACGGCACCACCTACTCCGGTCACCCGGTGACCGCCGCCGTCGCCCATGAGGTGCTGACCATCTACGAGGAGATGGACGTGGTTGGCCGGGCGCGCCGGATGGGGGCATATCTGGGCGAGCGCCTGGCGCCCTTCGCCGATCACCCACTGATCGGCGACGTCAACGGCACCGGACTGCTTTA
>JAJFIG010000463.1 GCA_021775195.1 Rhodospirillales bacterium
CCGTCGTTCATTCATGGCGGGCCGTTCGCCAACATTGCCCACGGCTGCAACTCGATGATGGCCACCAAGACGGCCCTCAAATTGAGCGACTACGTGGTCACCGAAGCCGGGTTCGGTGCCGATCTCGGGGCCGAGAAGTTCTTCAACATCAAGTGCCGCAAGGGCGGCCTCAGGCCGGAACTGGTGGTCCTGGTAGCGACCATCCGGGCGCTCAAGATGCACGGCGGCGTCGCCAAGGGCGACCTGAAGACGGAAAACGTGGCGGCCCTGGAAAAGGGCCTGACCAACCTGGAGCGTCACGTCGAGAACGTGCGCCGTTTCGGGGTGCCGCCCATCGTCGCCATCAACAAGTTCTCCGCCGACACGCCGGCGGAAGTGGAGGCGGTGAAGAAGAAGTGCGCGGCGCTGGGCGTCGAGGCCATTGAATGCGACCATTGGGCCGCCGGCGGCGAAGGGACCCGGGACCTTGCCGAGGCCGCGGTGCGGGAGATCGACAAGGGCAAGGCCGACTTCAAGCCTCTTTATCCCGACGACATGCCGCTTTGGGACAAGATCCGTACCGTCGCCACCCAGCTTTACGGCGCCGACGACATCACCGGCGACAACAAGGTGCGGGCCCGGATCAGGGAACTGGATGCCGATTACGGCCACTTCCCGGTGTGCATGGCCAAGACCCAGTACAGCTTCTCGTCGGATCCGGCCCTGAAGGGAGCGCCGTCGGGGCATATGGTGCCGGTGCGCGAGGTGCGGCTGTCGGGCGGGGCCGAGTTCATCGTTGCCATCTGTGGCGATATCATGACCATGCCGGGCCTGCCGCGGGTGCCGGCCGCCAACAGCATCCATATCGACGACGACGGGCGCATCGCCGGCCTGTTCTAGGGCGGGACGCAACACCGCCAGGCGAGGGAAAAATTTGCCTTTCCGGGGTGACACCGGGGCGGCGGCGACCTACATCATGTGAACAACACGATGTCGATCAGAGGAGCGAGACCATGGTCAAGCGCATCCATGATCTGATCGAGCGGTTTCCCGAGGACGAAAACGCGGTACGCGCCATGATCATGGCGGATCCCGACTTCGACTCCTTGTGCGACGAGTACAGGGACGTGGTCGAGGAACTTCGCCAGATTATGGACGAAGATGAATCCGACAAGGACTCGGACACCTTCGGACTTCGCCTCCGCCGCATTGCCATCGAGGAAGAACTGCTGACCAGGATCGAGGGCTACAAGCCCGTCTAACCTCCTTATCGGGAGGAACCAGACAGGGGAGCCAGGAAGCCTGCGGTCGATATGCGGCCGGGGAGGAGGGAGTTCACTTTCCCGTCATTCCAAGGTTGAACTTCCCCCAGGCGATTGACCCGCCGTTCATCAGCATGGTCTCCATCCGTGACCTCTATTCGACCGTGATGGTTGAATTCGAGGAAGATATCCAGGAAACCCGCGCAATCATCTATGGCGACCATGCCGGAACCTGAGCGGCGGCGATAACCGCTCCCCATCGCTTCCGGCTTGGTGGCATTCACCGGCGGAACGCACTGGCGGCGGCATCCGGCCTGCCGCCAACCATTTGACAGACCTGCACCAAGCCGTCACCATGGCGGCCATTCCCGCGCTTGCTGGCTGGCTGGCCGCCGGGTCGAGGCGAACCGGCGTCACGGCCAAAATCACGGCACCAGAAGGGAACTAGATAGAAACCAAAATCGCGCGGTCGGAAACAAAAAAGACCGGGACTACCAGGGAGGGATCAACAATGCCACCAATGCGACCAAAGGGAGCACCACATCCGTACGTTCCCGAACTTCAAAACCAACTGCGGAAAGGCGAGATCGACCGCCGCGAATTTCTGCGCACGGCGACGCTTCTCGGCGTTTCGGCGAGCGCCGCCTACGCCATGGCCGGCCCCATCGCGGGCGGGAGCGTGGTGCCCCGGGCCCACGCGGCGACACCCAAGAAGGGCGGAACGCTGAAGGTTTCCATGCGGGTCCAGGAGATGACCGACCCGGCCAAGTTCGACTGGACCGAGAAGTCCAACGTCTCGCGCCAGGTTACCGAATACCTGTGCAACACCGGCCCCGACAACGTCACGCGGCCCTATCTGGCGGAACGGTGGGAGGCATCCGAAGACCTCAAGACCTGGACCTTCCATCTGCGCAAGGGGGTCAAGTGGTCCAACGGCGACGACTTCAATGCCGACGACGTGGTCCACAATTTCACCCGCTGGCTCGATCCGAAGACGGGCTCGTCCAACCAGGGCCTGTTCAGCTCCATGATCACCGCGACCGACACCGGCAAGAAGGACAAGAAGGGCAAGCCGATCATCTCCAAGACGATGACGCCGGGGGCGGTGGAAAAGGTCGATGCCCATACGGTACGCCTGAACCTGAACCGGGCCGAGTTGGCGATGCCGGAAAACCTTTACAACTATCCCACCGCCATCGTGCATCGGAAGTTCGAGGAAATGGGTGGAAACCTGTCCAAGAACCCCGTCGGCACCGGCCCCTACGCGCTCAAGGAGTTCGCCGTCGGCGAGAAGGCCATTCTGACCAAACGCAAGGACTACTGGGGCGACGAGACATTCCTAGACCAGATCGTCTACGTCGATCACGGCGACGACGCCGCGGCCGGCCTCGCGGCGCTGGCCTCGCAGCAGGTGGACCTGGTCTACGAGACTTTCGTCGAACAGATCGACGTGGTGAAGCACATCCCCGACACCCAACTCTTCGAGGCGGTGACGGCGCAGACCGGGGTCGCCCGGATGCAGATGGACGCCAAGCCCTACGACGATGTCCGGGTGCGCCGCGCCGTGCGCCTGTGCCAGGACCACGATCGCCTTCTGGAGATCGCCTACCGCGGCCGCGGGGCGCCAGCCGAGGACCATCACGTGGCTCCCATCCACCCGGAACACGCCAAGCTGCCGAAGCAAAAGCAGGACTATGCCCTGGCCAAGAAACTGCTGGCCGAGGCCGGGTATGCGGGTGGCATCGACCTGAAGATCGACGTCAAGAAGGAGCCGCCGTGGGAGGTGGCCGTGGCCCAGGCCCTGGCGCAGATGTGCAAGCCTGCGGGCATCCGCATCAAGATCAACGTCATGCCCAACGCCCAGTACTGGGAGATCTGGAACAAGACGCCCTTCGGCTTCACGGCGTGGACCCACCGCCCGCTCGGGGTCATGGTCCTCAACCTGGGCTACCGCTCCGGCGTGCCCTGGAACGAGAGCAACCATAACGATCCCGAATTCGACCGCCTGCTCGACGTCGCCAGCGGCACGCTGGACGTCAACGAGCGCAAGAAGCACATGGCCGCGGTCGAGAAACAGCTGCAGGACAACAGCGTCATCGCCCAGCCCCTGTGGCGGTCGATCTTTGCCGCCGGGCACAAGCGGGTGCAGAACTACACGCTGCACCCGACCAACTATCACCAGCTCAACAAGGTTTGGCTGGCATAGACCGATAAGGCGGGGTGGCATCCGGG
>JAJFIG010000464.1 GCA_021775195.1 Rhodospirillales bacterium
GGCCAGATCGACCGCCTCACCCACGAGGGCACCCTCGACGGATTGCGTGAGGTCAAGAAAGCGCAGGTTGAACTGGCAGAAGAGCTTTTCGCCGATAACCTTCCGGCGCCGGAGATCCAGTCCCTGCTCACCCACATCAACAACGACATCTACCGCCGCATCGTCGACGCCTGCGTCAGCGCCATGGCCACCGCCGGCTGGGGCGAGCCGCCGGTGGCGTTTTCGACCATCGTCATGGGCTCCGGCGGGCGGGGCGAGAACTATCTGTTCCCCGATCAGGACAATGGCTACGTCCTCGATGAATACCCCGACGCCGACCACAATCACGTCGACAGGTATTTCATCGAGCTGGCCGAGCGCATGACCCATGATCTCGATGCCGTCGGCTTTCCCTACTGCAACGGCTACTGCATGGCGGTGAATCCCTTGTGGCGCAAGACCCTTCCCCAGTGGATCGAGCAGATCAACCTTTGGGGCCGCAAGCGTAACGTCGTCGCCATCCGGCTTTCCGACATATTCTTCGATTTCCAGCCGGCCTGCGGCGAGGACCGCCTTGCCGTGGGGTTACGCCACGCCGTGACCGAGATGGCGCGCAGCAACCATTTCTTCCTTGAGCAGATGTTTCAGGAGGAGGCCGATCACAACGTCGCGCTCGGCCTGTTCGGCCGCTTCATCACCGAAAAGGACAAGGAAGAGTACATCGGTCAAATGAACCTCAAGCACACCGGCACCTTGCCGCTGGTCGAGGCGGTTCGGCTCCTGGCCCTGCGCGAGGGCGTAACCGAAACCGCCACCCTTGGCCGGATCGAGGCCTTGCACGGGGTCGGCGTGCTTGACGCCAACACCAGGGAATCCCTGGTCAGCGCCTTCCACCTCATCACCGGCGTCTTGCTGAAAAAGCAGATCAACGACTTCAAGGCCGGTGCAAAGGTGAACTACTACGTCGACCCGGACACCCTGTCCAAGCACTACCGGTCGCGGCTGGTCGACGCCCTCAAGGCGATCGACGATCTGCGCCAACAGGTTCGTACCGACTTCACCGGTTCGGTTTTTTAACCCGCGGAGTGGGGGTCGCGGCCTCCTGGTATCAGAATTTCGCCTGTTGCCGGCGTATCTCGACGGCTTTGCTCGATGCCTTGAACGCCTCGTCCAGTGTGCGCACGCCGACCGCTTCCAGAAGGTCGATCATGCGCAGCAGGACGCCGGCCGTTACCAGAGCGTCGCCAAGCGCCGTGTGGCGCCCTTCCACCACTATTCCGAACCTCTCGGCGATGGCGTCCAGGCCGTGCTGGTCGGTATGGCCATGCACGAACACCGACAGCAGCAGCGTATCCAGAACCGGATTGTCGAAAACAATCCCCGCTTCCGCTTCCTTGAGGGCCAGGAACCGCATGTCGAAGGCGGCGTTATGGGCAACCAGGACCGCGTCGCTGATGAAGTCCTTGAATTGGGGCAATGCCACCTCCGCCGGCGGCTTGTCCCTGACCATTTCGTCGGTGATGCCGTGAAACCGGATCGAGGATTCGGGGATCTCTCGGCGCGGGTTTATGAGTCGCGAGAACGACTCGCCGGTCAGAATGCGCCCGTTGACCACCCTCACCCCGGCGATGGAAACGATCTCGTCGCCGGCCGAGGGCTTCAACCCCGTCGTTTCCGTATCGAATACGACATAGGTAAGCGATTTAAGGGACCGCGCGCCGAGCTCCCCCGACGCGACGGGGTGATCGAGAAGTCCGAAATCATAGAACTCGGGGCGTGCCGGAATGGCCGGTGCGCCCTCGCTGCTCGGCGGTTGAAGGGCCGGCGGCAGGGGCAGCCGCAGGCGGGCGCGCCCGTTTCGATGGGGTTGGCTCCATAACTCGGCCTTGTGACGGTCGAGGACGTCACGGGCCGTCAGGCCCCCCAGGGTTTCCTCCAGCCGGTCTTCCATCCAGAAGTCCAGCAAAGGCGTCGCGACGGCCGTTCCTTCCCAGATTACGTCCAGGTAGACGTGCCGGTCGCCGGTTGTCGCCTCGAGGTCGAAGGACGTCGCGCCGGTTTCGTCACGAACCTTGTGGATCAGGTGATCCAGGATCTCGACCAGCGAGTGGCTGTCGCCATGCAGCCACTGGGGTATGCCGATCATCACCGAGTCGATGCCTTTTTCCTCGCGCAGCCGGCGCACGACGCAGTTCAGCAGGTTTGCTGAATAGATGTCCGTCGTCGGCCAATGGCCGGTGACCAGGGCCCGGTACTCATCGGACAGGGTCTCCACCATTTGGCTCAGTGTGGTGCTTTGCTCCCATATGACCGCGCGGAAGGGAACCCTGTCTTCATCCGTCATCTCGGTATGTGTGGAAAGGATCTCCGCCGCCGAGCACAGGCTCGCCAGGGGGCGGCGCAAATCCTCGGTTGCGGAACGCAGCAAACGGTCCCGCTGCCCCAACGCCGCCAGCTTGTCGGTGGTGTCCTCGAAGGTGATGACGTAACCGGTAATCTTCTCGTCCGCGTCCAGGATCAGGCTCATGCGCCCCTCGAGGATGTGCCGGCCGTCGGTGGTGGCGCAAACGAAGGGCGCCGTCAGGCCCTGGGGATGGCTCCTGTGACGGCCGTCGGTAAACCGGTTGCTCAGGCGCTCGAGGGCGTGAAGGACCGGTTGGCGGTTCATGACGCTGAACAGCGGCCGTCCCAGGCCAAGCTCGCCAGTGATGTGCAGCAACTCCAGGGAGCGTTGATTGTAGAGCAGGATCCAGTGGTTCAGGTTGCACACCACCACGCCTTCGTGCAGGTCGCGCAGGATGGCGGCCAGCCGTTCCCGTTGTTCCTCGGCGGCGGCGGTGGCGGCGGAAATCCGGTCCAGGGTCTCGTGGTGTGTATCGGCCATGCGCAACGCCATGTCGCGGGTCACCTCGGGCAGCAGGCCCAGGTAACGGCCCGGCGCCACGTCGATGGCATGGTTCGGGTTGGCGTGCAGGGCCGTTTCCAGATCCCGCACCAGGCCCTGGACGGGGGCCGCGACGTTGACGTCGAACAGGGTGCCGACCGCGACCGTCAACGCCATCAGCAGGAAGGCGGCTCCACCGCCGTAGACCAGCAGGATCTTCCAGGTTTCACCGCTATCGGCATCGGCGAGGACGCCGTTGGCAAGCCACAGCGCGGCGCCCAGCACCACCGGCGTGGCGACCCCGAGCAGGGCGAAAAACAGGAACACCCGCAGGCGGAAGCTGAGGCGGTTTATGAATCGGTTTTCCGAGTCCGGCACGATCGTCATCCGCTGGCGGCGTTCAAGGCCGCATGGACCCTTTCAATCAAATCCTTGTTGGCGAATGGTTTTGTGATGTAGTCGTCGGCGCCCAGCGCGACGCCCTTTTCCCGTTCCGAGTCCCGGCTCCGCGCCGTCAGGATGATGATTCGAACGTCCTTCCACGACTGGTTGGCGCGAACCGTCTGGCAGACCTCGTATCCGTCACGCTTGGGGATCATCAGGTCGAGGAGGATCAGATCGGGCGGAGTTTCCTGGATTGCCGCCAACGCCGCCTCGCCGTCCTCGGCGACGCGCACGGCGTAACCCTCGCCCTTCATCAGGAATTTCAACGACACCAGCATGTTGGGATCATCTTCGACGATGAGCACGTTTTTTGTCATTCCCGACCGTCCCCCTGTTGCCCCAGCTATATTAACACGCTTCGCGTTCAGGTATCACGTTCTCGTCTCCATTCTTTGCTGGTTGTGCCGTGTCCGCTGCTGCCCGATGCCGCATTGCGAAAGGCCGCCGCGATGGAGTACAAGAACCACCCGGCCCGTCCCCCGTGCCGGGCCCATTCTTGAACCGGCGCATCAGGAGAGCCCCATGGCTGCCCATCAGTACGTCTACGTCATGAAGCAGCTCACCAAGATCTTTCCCGGTGGGCGCGAGATCCTCAAGGGCATAACCCTGTCCTTTCTGCCCGGCGCCAAGATCGGTGTCCTCGGCGTCAACGGTGCCGGCAAGTCCACCCTGCTCAAAATCATGGCCGGCCTCGATACCGATTTCGGTGGCGAGGCCTGGGCCGCCGACGGCATCCGGGTCGGCTATCTCGAGCAGGAACCTGTCCTCGATGCGGAGAAGGACGTCGAAGGCAACGTCGTCGAGGGCCTGGGCGAGACCAAGGCGCTACTCGATCGTTTCAACGAGGTCAGTGCCCGTTTCGCCGAACCCATGGACGACGATGAAATGAACGCCCTTTTGGCCGAGCAGGGGGAATTGCAGGAAAAGATCGACGCCGCCAACGGCTGGGAACTGGAACGCACGGTCGAGCTTGCCATGGACGCCCTGCGATGCCCGCCGGGCGACGCCGACGTGACCGCGATTTCGGGCGGCGAACGGCGCCGGGTGGCGCTGTGCCGTCTGTTGCTGCAGCGGCCCGACATCCTCATGCTCGACGAGCCCACCAACCATCTCGACGCCGAGTCGGTGGCCTGGCTGGAACGCTTCCTCGCCGAATACGAGGGCACGGTCATGGTCGTCACCCATGATCGCTATTTCCTCGACAACGTCACCGGCTGGATCCTTGAGCTGGACCGCGGGCGGGGCGTCCCCTATGAGGGCAACTACTCCTCCTGGCTGGAGCAGAAACAGAAGCGGCTGTTCCACGAGGAGAAACAGGAGACCGCCCGCCAGCGCACCCTGAAGCAGGAGCTCGAATGGATCCGTGCCTCGCCCAGGGCCCGCCAGACCAAGAGCAGGGCCCGCATCACGGCCTATGACAATCTCCTCGCCGAGGCCGCCGAGCGCCGTCCCGGGACCGCCCAGATCGTCATTCCCCCGGGTCCGCGCCTGGGTAGCCTGGTGATCGAGGCCGACGGCCTTGGCAAGGGATTTGGCGACCGCTTGTTGATCGAGGATTTGAACTTCCGCTTGCCCCCCGGCGGCATCGTCGGCGTCATCGGCCCCAACGGCGCCGGCAAGACGACGCTCTTTCGCATGATCACCGGCGCCGAGCAGCCCGACTCCGGTTCCCTTCGCGTCGGCGATACGGTCGCCCTCGGCTATGTGGACCAGTCCCGCGACACCCTCGATGCCACCAAGACCGTGTGGCAGGAGATATCCGGCGGCCATGACGAAATCCAGCTCGGCAAGCGCGCCATGCAGAGCCGCGCCTACGTCGCCCAGTTCAATTTCCGCGGCGCCGACCAGCAGCAAAAGGTCGGCCTGCTTTCCGGCGGCGAGCGCAATCGGGTGCACCTGGCCAACATGCTCAAGTCCGGCGCCAACGTGCTCCTCCTCGACGAACCCACCAACGACCTCGACGTCGAGACCCTGCGGGCCCTGGAGGAGGCGCTCCTCGACTTCGCCGGCTGCGCCGTCGTTATCAGCCATGACCGCTGGTTTCTCGACCGCTTGGCGACCCACATCCTGGCCTTCGAGGGCGACAGCCACGTCGAATGGTTCGAGGGCAACTTCGAAGCCTACGAGGAAGACAAGAAACGCCGCCTCGGCGACGACGCGGTGGAGCCCCACCGGATCAAATACAAGCCGCTGACTCGGGCGTGATCTCACGCAACTGACGTTTGAACGCTTGTTCTTCGTTCAAAAATCGAGTGGCGCGTTGTCGATGACTTCCTTCATGACGAAAAAGGTGCGGGTTTGCCGCACGCCGGGCAGGGCGATCAGTTGTTCGCCGTGCATCCGGTTGAAATCGGCGATATCGCGGACCCTGATTTTCAGGAAATAATCAAAATCGCCGGCGACGAGGTGGCAATCGAGGATGAACGGCAATTCGGTGATGGCATTCTCGAAGGCGCCGAAACTCTCCGGCGTTGAGCGGTCCAGAACCACCCCCACGACCACCAAGGTACCACGCTCCACCTGATCCGGCGCGACCTCTGCCCTGACCGCGCGAACGTAACCATCGTCAAACAGCTTCTGGGTCCGGCGGTGACAGGTGGCAGGGCTGACGTTCACCCGTGACGCGATCTCGGCGTTGGTAAGCCGTCCGTCGTGCTGAAGCAGGTGGAGGATACGGCGATCCACCCGGTCAAGTTCGGATACCATAAAATTTTCTCTCGTATTTAGGCTAATTCACGGAAGAAAGATTATGATTAGTACAAAATAACGGATGTATTGTAAATTGATTATGTGAAATAAGAGAGCACCTTTCGTATCAAATTGGCTATCCTCTGTCCGCCTGAAAATTCACCCAGGAGGACCACGATGCTTGAGAAATTCGAACGCTATCCACTCACCTTCGGTCCGACGCCCATCGAAAAACTGGGCCGTTTGTCAGAGCATCTCGGCGGCGATGTGGAGATTTTCGCCAAGCGTGAAGATTGCAACTCGGGCCTCGCCTTCGGCGGCAACAAGGTTCGCAAGCTGGAATACATCGTTCCCGACGCCATTGCCTCGAACGCGGATACGCTGGTCACCATCGGCGGCGTACAGTCGAACCATACCCGCCAG
>JAJFIG010000465.1 GCA_021775195.1 Rhodospirillales bacterium
GGGTCGGCGGGCGGCGGGGCAAGCCGGTGATCCTGGAAATCTCCGCCGGCGCCATGCACCGGGACGGCCACGTCTTTCATCAGTCGGCGAACGGGGTCTGGCTCACCGATCATGTGCCGGCGGACTTTATCCGGGTGCTGGGCAATCAAGGGGAACACGGGCGATGATCGCGACGAGACTGACGAAATGACTGGGCATTCGGCACCCCATCATCCAGGCCCCGATGGCTATCGCCGCCGGCGGCAAGTTGGCTGCCGCCGTCTCGGAAGCCGGTGGACTGGGATTGCTGGGCGGCGGGTATGGCGATGAGGTTTGGTTGTCGGGGCAGTTCGAGGCCGCGGGCAATCAGCCGGTCGGCTGCGGATTCATCACCTGGTCGCTGAGAGAGCAACCACATCTTTTGGAAACCGTTCTGGAGCGCCAGCCGAAGGCCCTGTTCCTGTCCTTTGGCAATCCCGCACCGTTCGCATCGGCCATCAAGGCGGCGACGGCGTCGTTGTCGGATCCCGGTTCTGGGCCTCGCAAGAGGCCCTCGTTCACCCCAACATGTGGCAGGCCGCGATCAAGGCAACGGGCGACGGGACCGTCCGCTCGAAAGTGATGGACATTGCGCGGAATTTGGCGTGGCCGGCGCGATACACGGCGCGGGTACTGAAAAACGCCTTCACCGAAAGATGGCACGACGACATCGACGGACTGGAAGCCCAGGCGGAGACGGAGGCGGCCGAATGGCGGGCGGCCTGGCTCGCCGGGGACGTCTCCACGGCCAATACCTTTGTCGGTGAAGTGGCCGGTCTGATCGGCTCGGTCAGGCCCGCCGCGGATATCCTGAACGAGATCGTAACCGGGGCCGAATCGCTCCTGGGCAGGAAATTCGTCTAGAGAACTCCAGGCCCCAATACCGACCGGCTATTTATTCCAAAAGCGGATCAGGGCGACGATGGCAAGAACGAGCAGGATGAAGGTCGCCCAGTCGGCGTAAAGCGCCATCCGTTCGGTGTAGGACAGTTTGTCCTCGTGGCTCGCCGCGAGGGCGGAAAAGGACACCAGAAGGCTGGCAACGGTCATCATTAGAAGGCGCATGTGGAGTTTTCCTGATTAATTTCGACACGAGGACCGGGTTGTAACGACTAGGCTACTATGTTGGCGCGGACAATCGAACAATCAATGACGGGCGGGGGTGGCGACGGCCTTGACGGCCTTCGGAGGCGCCCCTAGGTTCCGTTTCCACATGCCGCCTATCACAACCCGCCGGCCCCGACCATGACCGACCTTTCCGAGATCGCCCAGAACGCCAATGCCTGGCCCTTCGCCGAGGCGCGGAGCCTGATGAAGCGGCTCGGCGGCAAGACGCCGGAGAAGGGCTACGCGCTGTTCGAGACCGGCTACGGGCCGTCGGGGCTGCCCCACATCGGCACCTTCGGCGAGGTCGCACGGACGACCATGGTGCGCCACGCCTTCTCGCTGCTCACCGACATGCCGAGCAAGCTTTTCGCCTTCTCCGACGACATGGACGGCCTGCGCAAGGTGCCCGACAACATCCCCAACCGGGAGATGGTAACCGAACACCTGGGCAAGCCGCTGACCGCCATCCCCGATCCCTTCGGCACCCACGAGAGCTTCGGCCACCACAACAACGCCCGGCTCCAGGCCTTCCTCGACGACTTCGCCTTCGACTACGAGTTCCAGAGCGCCACCGAGTGCTACAGGGACGGGCGCTTCGACGCCGTGCTGCTGAAGGTGCTGGAGCGCTACGAGGCGGTGACCAACGTCATCCTGCCGACGCTCGGGCCCGAGCGCCGAGCCACCTACAGCCCCTTTCTGCCGGTGTGCGAAAAGACCGGCCGGGTGCTGCAGGCGCCGGTGGTGGAGCGGAACACCGACGCCGGCACCATCGTCTACGAGGACGAGGACGGGAGCAAAGTCGAGGTGCCGGTCACCGGTGGGCACTGCAAGCTGCAATGGAAGGCGGACTGGGCCATGCGCTGGGTGGCGCTCGACGTGGACTACGATATGTCGGGCAAGGACCTGATCGATTCGGTGCGCCTGTCGGGGCAGATCTGCCGCGTCCTCGGGGCCCAGCCGCCGGTGGGCTTCACCTACGAGCTGTTCCTGGACGACAACGGCGAGAAGATATCGAAATCCCGGGGCAACGGCCTGGCGGTGGAGGAATGGCTGCGCTACGCGCCGCCGGAAAGCCTGTCCCTGTTCATGTACCAGAAGCCGAAGGCGGCGAAGCGGCTCTATTTCGACGTCATCCCACGCAACGTCGACGACTACCTGAGCCACCTGGGGTCCTTCCCGAACCAGGACGCAGCCAAACAACTGGCCAACCCGGCCTGGCACATCCACCAGGGGCACCCACCCCACGAGGACGCCCACCTGAGCTACAACGTGCTGCTCAATCTGGCCAGCGTCTGCCACACCGAGGACAAGGCGGTGCTGTGGCATTTCATCTCCCGCTACCGCCCCGACGCGACGCCGGAGACGGCGCCGATCCTGGACCGGCTGGTGGCCTACGCGGTCAACTACTACCGGGACTTCGTCAAGCCGGCGAAGACCTACCGGGCCGCCAACGACGCGGAAAAGGCGGCGCTGGAGGACTTGGCCGGGGTGCTCGAGGGCCTGCCCGGGGACGCCGACGCCGGAGCCATCCAGACCGAGGTCTACGAAGTCGGTAAGCGCCACCCCTTCCCCGACCTCAAGGCCTGGTTCCGGGCGCTTTATGAAATCCTTCTGGGGCAGAGCCAGGGGCCGCGCATGGGATCGTTCATCGCCCTCTATGGGATCGACGAGACCATCCAGCTCATCCGCCGCGCCGCCGCCGGCAAGGACCTGAGCACCTAGTCACCCACTAACTTACCGCTGCTGGTCGAAGATCTCCGGTTTCTCGTGGCCGAGGTCGGGCTCGCCGCAGAGGCGCAGGATGCGCTCGCGGGCGGTGTCGCGCAGCGCGACCGCCGCCGACCAGGAGTCGGCCCCGGCGTCAGGGATCTCGGCGGAGGGCGGGATGGGTTCGTCGACGATGACCGTGACCGGGCCGCGGCGGGGGAACCAGGACCCGTCCCGGAGGATGAAGCGCGTCCCTCTGACCACCACCGGCACCAGGGGTACCCGGGCCTCGGCGGCGGTGATGAAGGCGCCCATCTGGAAGGGCAGAAGGCCGGGCATGCGGGTCAGGGTCCCTTCGGGGAAGAACATCAGCGACTGCCCGGCCCGGGCGGCCTCGGCGACGCG
>JAJFIG010000466.1 GCA_021775195.1 Rhodospirillales bacterium
ACGCTGTGGTTCACGGCCCTGGTCAGACCCTCGAGAAAGACCTCGTCGGGTGTGACCGGGATATTGCGCACCGCGGCCCCAGCGATGATGAACCCGAATTGATGGATGGGATAACTGGGATTGGGCACCAATATGACATCGCCGGGACTGGTGACGGCGGCGGCAAGATTGGCCAGCCCTTCCTTGGAACCCAGGGTGACGATGGTTTCCGCTTCCGGGTCCACGGAGACATTGAACCGGCGCTCGAAGTACGCCGCGTTAGCGCGCCGCAGGCCGGGAATTCCGCGCGAGTTGGAATACCTGTGGGTCCGTGGGTCTTGTACGGTCTCGACAAGCTTTTCGACGATATGGGGAGCCGGCGGAGAGTCCGGATTTCCCATGCCGAAGTCGATGATATCCTCGCCGGCGGCGCGGGCGCGCGCCTTCATGGCGTTTACCTCGGCGAACACGTACGGGGGAAGTCTGCGGATGCGATGGAATTCTTGTTCCATGACCTTAACTAATGCGGTGCGAAATTCGTCCTCAACCGTGCCTCGTCTCTTGCCAAATTCATGGCGCGGTCACAAGACAATTCCACTATTCCCGGACTACAACGGTAGTGGGTTCACCCGTCTTCCGGTCACCCGGGATCAAAAAACCAAGTAAACTTCCGCCCGCCGGTTTCCTGCCTCACCAGTGGGCATGATCTCATAATAGACCGGGACACTATCCGAAACGGCATCGACGAAAATGTCCTGTTTATTCACACCCAGCCGTATGAGTTCGCGGACGACGATGTTGGCACGATCCGCCGACATCTTGTAATTGACCATCTTGTGTTTGATGGGATCCATGCTCCGTGTGCGGCTGCTGGCATGGCCCACCACCCGCATTGTGCCGCCTCGCTGGCGATGCAACTGGCGGACCTGGCGTAGGATTTTCCTGTCCTGGGCATCCAGCCGCGCCGATCCGTTGGAGAAAAGGATGGTCGCCACCTTTATCGATTCCCCGGTTCCGGTCGGCAATCGTGGAGTCAGGTTCGATATTTCGCTCGGCTGGACCGCCAGCCTGGGAGACGCGCCAGCCTGGGGCGCCGGCGTCGGCACGGCGCTGCCGCCGATCTCGACGCCGCCACCGGAAATGACGACCGTATCATAGGTACCCCCGACGCTGGGCGGCAGGGCGTTTGCCGGCGGCGGGACAGGTGTTCTGCCCGGGGCCGGGCTCGCGGGGGCGGCCTGGGCGACTTCCCTTGGTGATTCCTGGACTGGCAGGCGTTGTGCCAGACGGGCCCGGTAGGTCTCCTGGACGCCTCTCGGCATTGGCGGTGGAGGCGACGGCGCTGCGGCAACGGATGGGAATGCCGCACCGGGCGCGGCGGCAGTGACTGGGGCACGCCTCACTGGAGCAGCCGGAGCCGACGCCGGCACGCCGCCGGCAGCCGGCCGTGACGGTGCCGTCGCCGGTAGCGCCGGCAGCACCGGCGCCGCGGCAGCCTTGGGGCGCTGCAGCACCTGGGTCGGTGCTCCCTGCAATTGTACCGCTTCCGAGGAATACCGCGGCCTTTGGGTGTCGGACACCAAACCGCTGGCAATTTGTTGCCGTTCCTCGGAACTACTCACCCGGGGGCGATCGGGAACCGAGCTCAGATTGGGCGCAGACCTGCCGGCGCCGGGCGGTGGCTTGCCCCGGTCCGCAACCAAGCCGCTCTTTTCCTTGTCCTTGTCTTTGGCGGCCTGTTGGTCTTTGTCGTCGCTGCTGAACGCGTCGACCGTGCTCTTGTACCACTCTGCCGGATTGACCGCATCGGGCACCGACGAACACCCGCTCAACCCCGTGAGAAGCACGAGAGCCGTTCCCAGAATCACACCGGAACGACGCCGGTTGACCGCGAGCGTTACAATTCCATTGGCTGCCATGGTTGGCATGGTCTCCTTCGCGTCGAACAATTTCAACCGTTTGCCGAGAGAAAATTGAATGTTGCCCGATCTTTGTTAACAGTATACAAACGCGGCCCGTTATACACTCCGACCGCTACCGACCCGGTCGTTGAAACGGGCCTCCTAAGATTTCACGAAATCACCAGTAATTTATATTGGATAATAATGGATTGGGCCATGACCAATCAACAAGGCTCCACCTCAAGGCTTACCGACCCGGAATGTTTCTCCACTTCGATGGCGGACATTGCCGAGCGTAGCCAGCGCATCGTCGGGGAATTTCTTGCCCAGCAGGCCGGGAACGGCGCCTCGGGTAATGCCGATCCCCTGAATATCGGCAATGCTTTTATGGAAATGACGGCGCGCATGATGGCCGACCCGACAAAAATGGTCGAGGCCCAGGTTTCCCTGTGGCAGGACTACCTGGCCCTATGGCAAAGCACCGCCAGTCAGATGCTGGGCCAGGATTCGGACAACGTCATCGAGCCGGAAAAAGGCGATCGACGCTTCAAGGACAAGGCCTGGAACGAAAACGACATATTCAATTATATCAAGCAGTCGTATCTGCTGAGCGCGCGGTGGATTCAATCGACGGTCAACGACGTCAGCGGCCTCGAAGACAAGACCGCCCAGAAAATCGATTTCTACACGCGCCAGTTCGTCGACGCCTTGTCGCCGAGCAATTTCGTCGTCACCAATCCCGAAGTTTTGCGCACCACCATGGAATCGGGTGGCGAGAACCTCGTCCGCGGGCTGCAGAACATGCTCGAGGACCTGGAACGCGGCAAGGGCCGCCTCGACATCAAGATGACCGACCTTGACGCGTTCAAGATCGGCGAGAACATCGCAACCACGCCCGGCAAGGTGGTCTACCAGACCGATCTGTTGCAGCTCATCCAGTACACGCCGACAACGGAAACGGTCCGGCGCCAGCCGCTCCTGATCATCACTCCCTGGATCAACAAGTACTACATCCTTGATCTCCGCCCTGAGAATTCACTCATCAAATGGGCCGTGGACCAGGGTCACACGGTATTCGTCACGTCCTGGGTGAACCCCGACGAGAAGCTGGCCGCCAAGACCTTCGACGACTACATGCTCGAAGGCCCCCTGGCGGCCTTGGACGCCATCGAGGCCGCGACCGGCGAGAAGAAGGTCAACATGGTCGGCTACTGCATCGGCGGCACTCTTCTCTCCGCCACGCTGGCCTACATGGCGGCCAAGGGCGACGACCGCGCCGCATCGGCAACGTTCTTCACTACCATGGTCGATTTCGAGGATGCCGGGGATCTGGGCGTTTTCATCGACGAGGAGCAGCTCACCAGCCTCGAGGAAAAGATGGACGCCCGCGGCTACCTCGAGGGCAGCGAGATGGCCAGCACCTTCAACATGATGCGCGGCAACGACCTTATCTGGTCCTTCGTCGTCAACAATTACCTGCTCGGCAAGGACCCCTTCCCCTTCGACCTCCTCTACTGGAATTCCGATTCGACGCGCATGCCGGCGGCCATGCACAGCTTCTACCTGCGCAAGATGTACCTGGAGAACAAGCTCGTGGAGCCGGGTGGCATCACTCTCGCCGGCGAGCCCATCGACCTCACCAAGATCGACCTTCCCACCTACATCATCTCCACCCGTGAGGACCACATCGCGCCGTGGAAGTCCACCTATGCCGCGACCCAGCTCTATTCCGGCAAGGTCAGGTTCGTGTTGGCGGCGTCCGGCCATATCGCCGGAGTGGTCAACCCACCGGCATCCAACAAGTACTGCCACTGGACCAATACGCGGAATGCCAAGAACCCGGATACCTGGCTCAAGAGCGCCAAGCAGCATGAGGGATCGTGGTGGCCCGACTGGGATACGTGGCTGAAGAGCCGGGGCAGCAAGAAAACGGTGCCTGCCCGCGTCCCCGGCAAGGGCAAGCTGAAGGCCATCGAGGACGCCCCCGGCTCATACGTCGCCGCCCGCGCCGACTGATCCTGCACCTTCATTTCCGCCGGTTTTCGGGCGTCGCCCTGGGACCGGGCCTGATGCGGAAAAACGGGCGGAATTCCGCCGATTCAGATTTTCTCAACACTATTCTTATATCAGTGGAAGAACCGTGGAATGACGGCTTCATGACTGCCGTCATCCGGATTTGAAAATGCCTTGCATCCTTCCACGGACATTATTCCGTGGTAGGTGTCGGATTAACTTTCATGTGCCCGGCGACCGTTTCCAGGGACTACGTAAGCGTAGGCCCGTCTGAACCCGATGATTGGCTTGAGCGGAATCCGTACGTCAAGGATTCCGAAGAGCTCGATGCCGACTGGCTGGACGGCTTTCCCGAACTGAAAAGCCTTCGCGATACCCTCCGCCATCAGCGGGTCGATGGCGACCTCGACTTTGAAAACATAAACGATCTCAACGTATTGCAGTCCTGGAGCAACGCGCTGGCGGGACTTGAGCAGGAAGCCCTTGAGACCTTCGTTCAGGAAACCTTTGTTCCCTTGGGCCTAGCCAGCGACGACGATGCCCAGTTCCTGATCAACGGCCTCCGCCTGTTTCGCCGCCGCGAGTGGAACGCGCTGAGCTCCCACGTCCAGGCCAAGCTGGTCCAGCAGGAGAAACTGACCAACAACCTGGTCGACGGCTTCCGCGACCGTCTCCAGCGCGGTTTGGCCATCATGGACGCCGACCGGGAGCGGTCCCTGCCCGCCGAATTCATGGAAACCGGCAACGGGCGCAACGACCTGATCGAAATCAAGGGCGCCATCGAATTCATGCGGGACGTCGCCGAAAGCGATCCGTTCCTGCGCCTGCGCCTTCAACAGGTGATCCGCGAAACCGTGAAGGATCCCGGGGTCTTGCAGCAGGCGATCACCGAATACACCGTCCCCATGCCCCGCCTCGGCAGCCTCATCCGTCAGGCCGTCAGAAAAATCCTGGAAACCGTCATCCATCTGGAAACAAGCAATATCAAGGC
>JAJFIG010000467.1 GCA_021775195.1 Rhodospirillales bacterium
GGGTCGACGAGAACAAGATATTCATCCGCGTCAACCAGCAGGTCCTGCCCGACCTCAGCTTCCACTCCTACCTGTTCGAGACCGGCGAGGAACGCAAGCTGTTCAGCCGCGCCCACATGATCCGCTGGACCGTCCCCGTCGACGACGTCAACAGCAAGATGATCGGCTGGCGTGTCGTCGGCCCCAACATCGACCCCCGGGGCATCGGCGAGGCCCGGCGCCACATGATCGGCTACGAGACCATCGACTTCCTCGATGGCCAGGTAGCCATGCGCCGTCCGGAACGCTTCGGAAAGTACCGCGACGTGGACATTACGCCGATTGAGCCCAACCACCGGGAGCGCAGCTGCTACAAGGACGCCCAGTACGCGCCCGGCGATTACGAGGCCATCATCACCCAGCGCCCCATCGCCGTTCACGCTCTCGAGAACCCGATGAAGGCCGACGGCGGCGTCTACCTCTTCCGCAAGCTGCTCCGCGACGCCATCACCGGCGACAATCCCGGGGCCTCCCCGGCCGCCTTCCGCGAATGGCTCAAGGAGGTGGACGGCAAACCGCCCCTCTACGCCCAGGGCGACATCCTCGACGTTCCGCAAGGCGCAACCATGGAAGAAGAAGTCGAACGGCGCCGTGTCGTCGCCGAGGAGGTCATCAAATCCACGACCGAAAGCAACAAACTGACGGGCGAGGCGCGACGCAAGTTCATGGAAGAGAAGCTCACCGAAATCGAGCGCCAGAACCGCTGATCACCGAGCATTAAGAAGCCTTAACATACGACCCGGGAAAAGCTGCACCACACTCGGCGCAGCTTTTTCTACGCCCATAAATACACAAAAAAATTGTGGGTATATGTTCAGCCTACCGGACTAAATCTAAGAAGAAGGACAACTATCGTGAACACGATCAAGACATCTCTCGTCGCCATCGCCATCATCACCGTCATCGGTTCAAACGCGTCCGAGGCATATGCCAAGGACGCGGGTGATTTTCTCGTCCGCTTGCGCGGCATCGGCTTTCTCACCGACACCAGTGGCACAACCGACGCCCTGGGCGGCAGTGCACGGACCAGCGACGACTTTAAGCCAGAGCTGGACTTCACCTACTTCTTCACCAAGAACATCGCTGCCGAACTGATCCTGGCGACAACCAAGCATTCGGTGGAGGTCAAGAACTCCACGGCCGGGGATCTGGATCTGGGCAGCGTTTGGGCGCTGCCGCCGGTATTGACGCTGCAGTACCATTTCTTGCCCGATCAGCAGATCAGCCCCTACATCGGTGCCGGCATCAATTACACGATCACTTACAATGTCGACCGGGGACGTAGTGTCACCCACGTCGACTACTCCAATGAATTCGGGTACGCCTTCCAGGCCGGCGTCGATATTGCAATCGATGACAAGTGGTCGTTCAACCTCGATGTCAAGAAGGTGTTTGTCGACACCGACATCACGGTCAACGGCGGCACCATCAACGCCAACGACACCGACCTCGACCCCTGGGTCGTCGGCATCGGATTCGGGTATCGGTTTTAGGCCGGGGTAAACAGGAGTGCGCACGGGCGCGGTGGCACGTGCGCACTCCGGAGACGTCTCGGTTCAGGTGCCGAGCGCCGTCGCCATGTCGTCGAGACCCTTGCCGACCCAGTCGGGCTGCGGCCCCAGTTCATCCAGGGGCAGGCCGGCACGGTTGACCCAGAAGGTGGGGAAGCCGTAGTTCTTGCCGCCGATGACGTCGAAGGAATTCCCCGACACGAACCCGATCTGCTCCTTGGCCAGGCCGATTTCGTCGACCCCCAGGTCGTAGGCCCTGTTGCCGGGCTTGTAGACCTTGTAGGGCTCCGAACTGATGACCTTCTTGAAAAGATGCTCGACGCCGGCGTTCTTCTGCGACGCCTCGATCATCCACGGCGAGGCCATGGTCAGCACGTAGAGATCGAGCTTGGTGGCAAGCCGTTCCAGCGCCGCCGGCACCTCGGGAAAGGGCTCCAGGATCAGGTCGGCCGCGATCAGCTTTTCATGCAGCGCGTCGGTGACCTCCAGCGACAGCGACTTCCCCGCAAAGGTCAGCGCCCGCTTGGTGATGTCATCCCAGGTCAGGTAACGCTCCATGAGGCCGCTCAGCCAGCAGTATTTCTTGATCGTCTTGAACCACAGCCGCGCCAGCTCGTCGCCGTGCCCGGGAAAGTCCACCTCCATCACCTTCCACACCGCGTGCTTGTCGAAAAGGGTACCGTAGTGATCGAAGGCCAGGGCCTTGACGTTGGAAAAATCGCTCATGAACCGCTCCCCCTGTTTGTTTGGGCGCTATTTCGCGCAGGCCTATAACAAAGCCCAGCCCCGGCGCCGATGTCAAATCACCGTTGTTTATGTTAGCCATAACTAGAATTGATGGATAAGAGCCCACAATAGATTATAATTCCCATAATTTGGGGAATTTTGAGATATCACGGCCGTCAGTGGATAATCCGTTGTTATGATTTACTCACAGATCCGCGCCTTCCACGCGGTCGCCGCCGAAGGCACCTTCACCAAGGCGGCGCGCATGCTGAACGTCAGCCAGCCGGCGGTCTCGGCGCAGATCAAGGGCCTCGAGGACACCTACGGTGTGACCCTGTTCATTCGCGAGAACCGCAAGGCGCGCCTGACCGAACCGGGCCACCGCCTGTTCGAGGTCTCCCGGCGCATCATGCGCCTGGAGGAGGAGGCCGACGAGATCCTGCGCTCGGTCAGGGAGCTGCCGCCCAGCGCCTTCAAGGTCGGGACCGACGCGCCTTACGGGGTTACCGCCCTGCTGGCGGCCTATTGCCAGGCCCAGCC
>JAJFIG010000468.1 GCA_021775195.1 Rhodospirillales bacterium
GATCGCTCTCCGAAATGGGCTGGTGTTTGTGCTCGTATGAATCGATGAGGTCGACCTGGCAGATGCGCTCGGTGGAGCAGGTGCGGAAGACGTCGGTCAGAAGACTGAAGTCCATGCCCCAATCACCTTGCATGCGGTTGCCCCGGGCCAGGTTGGCCGTCATGGCGAACTCGCCGGCGAGGGGATAGCGGAAGCTGTCGAGATAGACGAGCACCGGCGTGTAGCCGAAGATCTTCTGCATGGTGCGGATCAGGGGCATGACGAACAGCCGGGTTACCCGTCCGTAGATGTGTGAGTTGACGCGGCTGTAATAGCCCTTGCAGAACTCGTAGTTGAGGCTGGGGTTGGCGACCGGGTAGCAGAGCCGGGCCAGCAGTCCGCGTTCGTAGTTGACGATGTCGCAGTCGTGCAGGGCGGCCATGTGGCTGCGGCCCTCGGAGAGCACGTAACAGAGCCCGATCCAGACGGCGCGGCCCTTGCCGCCGTTACCGATCTTCATGCCGTGCTGGTTAAGCAGGTCGTAGAGGCGGCGTACCCGGTCGCCGCCGTTCCAGATGATGCGGACATCCTGGGGCAGGACGGCGAAGAAGTCCTTGGCGCGCCGGAAACCGTCTTCGTCGGCATTGTCCAGGGAGAGGACGACCTGATGCAGGTACTTGACCTCCTTCAGTTCGTTGACGATCCGCGACAGCGCTGGACGGTCGAGCTCGCTGACCAGGGACGGCAGCACCAGGGTGATGGGGCGCTCCGCGGCGATCTGCTCGAGCTCGCTCTCCAACTGTTCGTGGTTGGCGGTGTGAAAACGCGGTAGCGTCGAGATCACACCGGTTTGATGAAAATCTCCCACCGGTCGGTCTCTACAGCTTGGTGAGGGTATAATCTTTGGTGATCAGGTAACCGACCTGCTGGCGCAGGACGCTCACAGCCTGATGTTCCTTCTCCAGGACCCGCATGCGGAATTCGTCGGCGACTTCCTTGCCGCGCCGGGCCTGGAAATCCTTGGTGTCGTGATAGTCCATGTCGATGAACATCTTGTGGGTGACCTCGAGGATGGGCGCATACAGGCCCTCGCAGATCAGGACGTCGACGTTCTTGAAGTCGACCAGCAGCTTGTAGGCGGACGAGGTGATGAACTCCATAACCGGGAGAATGATCTGCTTGCCGGTTTCGAAGCTTTTCAGGACGTAATTCAGTTCGTCGAAGTCGATCTCCGACGGCCCGACGCTGCCGAGATCGGTCTTCAGGCGCAAATCGTTGCGCTCCTTGTGGGGCAGGGCGAAGAAATCGTCGGTGTGGACGATGAACGACTTCAGTCGTTTGTCGGACTTGAACAGGCTCTGGGCGACGACGTGGGCGATCTCGGACTTGCCAGCGCCGGACTCGGCGCCGATGGCAATGGATACCTTCTCTCCCGCGTAAGTCTCCAGGATATGGTTGGTGATTTCACCGGCGGCCTTCTTGTGGTCCTCGGTGATGACAAGTATGTCTCCCAATGGCATGACGTGCTTCCCCTGTGATCCCGCCGGCGGAGAAGAATACCTTCTCCGAGACCCTTCTCCATCGGCTATTAATGCCCCCCCAGCGGCCGTGGTCGGCACGCCAGAAACTCTGCCGCCATCCCGCGGTGGGACTTTAGCACGGCAAACCTAAACACGGGATAGGGCATGCTGCCTTGATTCAAATCAAGCGGGGGAAAATTGTTTGCGGTTGGCGGTGTCCGGGCCTGCTATAAGTCGTCGCCCAAGGGCGCTAGGGGAGCGGAGCACCGATGCATGAGTGAAGCTGGAACACCCACCGACGACGGCGGCCGCGATTTCGTTCGCGCCGTCATCCACGAGGATCTGGTGGCCGGCCGCACCACATCCGTGGTTACCCGCTTTCCGCCCGAGCCCAACGGCTACCTCCACATCGGGCACGCCAAGTCCATCTGCCTGAACTTCGGCGTCGCCGGAGAGTTCGGCGGGCGCTGCAACCTGCGCTTCGACGACACCAACCCGATCAAGGAGGAGATGGAATTCATCGACTCTATCCAGGAGGATGTGCGCTGGCTTGGCTACGACTGGGGCGAGCACCTCTATTTCGCCTCCGATTATTTCGAGCAGCTCTATGATTGGGCCGAACACCTGATCGGCGACGGCAAGGCCTATGTCGACGACCTGACGGCGGACGAGATCCGCGAATACCGGGGAACCCTGACGGTGCCGGGGCGGGACAGCCCGCACCGGGCGCGGCCGGTGGACGAGAACCTGGACCTCTTCCGGCGCATGCGGGCCGGCGACTTCGCCGACGGAGCCCGGGTGCTGAGGGCAAAGATCGACATGGCGTCGGGCAACATCAACCTGCGCGACCCGGTGATCTACCGCATCCTACGCGCCGAACATCCGCGCACCGGAGATGCTTGGTGCATCTACCCGACTTATGACTTTGCCCACGGCCAGTCGGACGCCATCGAGGGCGTCACCCATTCCATCTGCACCCTGGAGTTCGAGGACCACCGACCCCTCTACGACTGGCTGATCGATAACCTGCCGGTGCCGTCCAGACCGCGCCAGTACGAGTTCGCGCGCCTCAACCTCACCCACACCGTGGTTTCCAAGCGCCGCCTCATGGATCTGGTGCGGGACGGCCATGTGAAGGGCTGGGACGATCCCCGCATGCCGACCCTCTCGGGGCTGCGGCGGCGGGGCATCCCGGCGGCGGCGATCCGCGACTTCGCCGGGCGCATCGGCGTCACCAAGAGCGACAGCACGGTGGAGATGGCGCTGCTCGATCACTGCGTGCGCGAACTGCTGAACAAAACCGCGGAACGGCGCATGGCGGTGCTGCACCCCCTCAAGGTGGTGATCGAGAACTACCCCGAAGGCGAGAGCGAGGAGCTGGAAGCCGTCAACAACCCCGAGGACCCGGACGCCGGCACCCACCCCGTGCCCTTCTCCCGCGAGCTCTACATCGAGCGCGGCGACTTCATGGAGGATCCGCCGAAGAAGTTCTTCCGCCTGGCGCCGGGGCGCGAGGTGCGGCTCCGCTACGCCTACTTCCTCACCTGCCGCGAAGCGGTCAAGGACGACGCCGGCGAGGTGGTCGAGCTGCGCTGCACCTACGACCCCGAAACCCGGGGCGGCAACGCGCCGGATGGGCGCAAGGTCAAGGCGACGCTGCACTGGGTCTCGGCGGCGCACGCGGTCAAGGCCGAGGTGCGCCTCTACGACCACCTGTTCGCCACCGAAGAGCCGGGGGCGGACGGCGACTTCCTCGACGACATCAACCCGGACTCGCTCGAAGTGCTCCGGGACTGCCGGCTCGAACCCGGCCTCACCGAGGCCGCCGTCGGCGAGACGGTGCAGTTCGAACGCCTGGGCTATTTCTGCCCCGACCCCGACTCAATCCCCGGGGCACCGGTCTTCAACCGCACCATCGGGCTGCGGGACATGTGGGCGAAGATGCAGGCGAAGAAACGAACTGGTTGAAAAGCCGGGCGTTGCCCGAAGAGTTTGGCGTCCCCTACGGGATTTGAACCCGTGTTACCGGCGTGAGAGGGGAATAACGCGACACTCCAGCACACCCGGACACGGCCTGTAACCCCATATTTCACACATGTTTGTCCACGGTCGTTCCCCGTTGAACCGGTCGGTCCCTGTGTATATAGTAGAGAAATAGTAGAGACATGGGAGCGAATCATGGGACGCGCTGTGAAAGAAGCCAAGATCACGACGCGGGCTGCGCGGGCCACCCTTCGCGCTTCCAAGGTGCCGTACTGGCGGCTCATCGACATTGGCCGACACATCGGATACCGCAAGGGTGCGAACGGTGGGACGTGGATTGCGCGATACCGCAAGCTCGAAGGCGCCTACGTTTCCAAAGCCATCGGCACCGCCGACGACGCCGTGGACGCGGACGGCGCGACCATCCTCACCTATTCCCAGGCACTCGACACGGCCCGCGCATGGTGCGCCGAACAGGCAGCGGGGGCCAACGGCACACTCGAAGCCCCCTACACCGTCCGCGATGCGATTAACGACTATCTGGAGGCGTATGCGCGTCACGGCAGATCGTTGAAGGAAGTCACGCGCCGGGCCAACGTCGATATCCTGGCCAAACTCGGCGACACCGTAGTTACCGAACTCACCGCCCGGATGATCCGGCAATGGCATGAAAATCTGGCCGCTTCCCCGCCGCGCCTTCGGAGCCCCAAAGGGAAGCCCCCAAAGACCAGACCGGCCCCCACCGATGCGGAGGGCATCCGCCAGCGCCGGGCAACATCCAACAAGGTGCTGACCATCCTCAAGGCGGCGCTCAATCATGCGTACTACGAAGGGCGCGTGAATGACGACAGCGCATGGCGCC
Source organism: Rhodospirillales bacterium (assembly GCA_021775195.1). Taxonomy (GTDB): domain Bacteria; phylum Pseudomonadota; class Alphaproteobacteria; order Rhodospirillales; family 2-02-FULL-58-16; genus JAJFIG01. Next base: position 4,345 of record JAJFIG010000468.1, read on the forward strand.
GGGTAAAGCCGTTCAAACATGTTGACGCCGCCAAGGTCCGTTATCTCCTGACGGACGAAGCGATCCGCCTTATCAACGCCTGCGACCCGGATTTCCGAAATCTTGTCAGAGCGGCACTGTTCACGGGCTGTCGGTATGGCGAACTGACCGCCGCCGAAGTCGGCGATTTCGACCCCGATGCTGGCACCGTGCACATGCGGTTCACGAAGAACGGCAAGGCGCGATACGTCGCACTTTCGGATGAAGGGCGCGACTTTTTCACCCACCTGACTGCTGGCCGAGGAACGGGGGAAAAGATGTTTCTCCGGTCGGACGGGAGCCAGTGGGGCAAGAGCCATCAAAGCCGACGTCTGCACGATGCCTGCAAACGCGCCAAGATCAGCCCGGCGATTTCCTTCCATATTCTGAGACACACATACGGGAGTTGGCTCGCCGGGCGCGGGGTATCGCTACAGGTGATCGCCGACAGTCTCGGCCACGCGGACACCAGGATTACGCACAAGCATTACGCGGCGCTGGCACCGTCCTACGTCGCCGAAACGGTACGGGCAAACTTGCCGGTTCTCGGGATCGCCGAAACCGGGAATGTCGCGCCCATGAAGGCAAAAGGCTGAGACAGAACGGGCGCGGCTAGGGGAGCACCCGAACACCCGGCACCGCACCGGGCCGCCGCGTCCGCCTTTCCCCTGCGGGCACCATGCGGAGGTGCAGCGATGAAACGGATTCATACCAACGGCAAAAACCAGCGGTTTCAAGATGTGGAAACAGCACGTGAGATCGAAACTGCGGTAGACCTTTCCCTACGAACGAGCCCCGAGCAGCTTCTTGCCGACCTTGAGGAAATGGACGGTATTTTCAGGGCATACTCCATCATGTCTGATCTGCGCCCGACAAAGGTGCAATTCTGCAAGGAACTCGGGAAAATAGAAAAACAGGCCACCAAGCTGGCCCGCTCTTTGGGCGTGGTCGGCGGTGCCGACATCCGGGGCACAAAGCCGCGCCTGTTCCAAGAACTCGACCAGACCGCCAGCCGCTTTGCGAAGCGGAAGGGCCCCTACCCCGGGTCGAGGCCGACGCCCTATGAATCTGACGACGGGCAGCGAAAGATGGACTATGGCACCGCGGAAGTAGTGTTGAACGCAACACGTGGCGTGTGGTGGCTGCTCCAATGGATTGAGGCGGCCCGGAAAGAAGCCGAGGCGGCACGGAAAGAAACCCCGGTAGCCGACCGCCGGCGGGAGAGGGCCGCAAGGCACGAGGCCAAAAAATGGCTTATCGGCACGGCAATCCCCAAAGCCTACGAACACCATTTCGAGCAGGCGTTTGGATGGACAATGCCATGGATGGGGAACGCCCCCCCCGACGCGCCGGGCATCCGCTTCGCCACGGAAGTCTTGAAACTTCTCGG
>JAJFIG010000469.1 GCA_021775195.1 Rhodospirillales bacterium
TCCTTGAGCCAGCCCAGGGTGATGATCATCCGTTGAGCCCCCCGACCATGCTGGGAATATGCAGGGGCGCGAAACCGTAATGGCGGAGCCAGCGCAGATCGGACTCGAAGAAGGTGCGGAGATCGGGAATGCCGTACTTGAGCATGGCGAGGCGCTCGATCCCCATACCGAAGGCGAAGCCCTGATAGCGGGTGGAATCGATGCCGCAGTTCTCCAGCACCTTGGGGTTGACCATGCCGGCGCCGAGGATCTCGAGCCAGTCGTCGCCGTGGCCGATGCGGAAGTCGCCGCCGTCCCGGGTGCAGCCGATGTCGACTTCCGCCGACGGCTCGGTGAAGGGGAAATAGCTGGGACGAAAGCGTACGGGCAGGTCGTCGACGCCGAAAAAGGCGCGGCAGAATTCGATCAGGCAGCCCCTCAGGTGGCCCATATGGGTGCTTTCGTCGACGAGAAGCCCCTCGATCTGATGGAACATGGGCGAATGGGTGGCGTCGTAGTCACAACGGTAGGTGCGCCCGGGCACGATGATGCGGACCGGCGGCTCGGCCGCCTGCATGGTGCGGATCTGCACCGGCGAGGTGTGGGTGCGCAGGACCATGCGCCCGTCCTCGCCCTCGCCGGGCAGGTAGAAGGTGTCGTGTTCCTGGCGCGCCGGGTGTTCGGGGGGAATGTTGAGGGCGGTGAAATTATGCCAGTCGTCCTCGATATCGGGGCCTTCGGCGACGGAAAATCCCATTTCGCCCAGGATGGCGATGGCTTCGTCGATGGTCTGGCTGATGGGATGGACGCGGCCGTCCTGTTCGGGGCGGACCGGAAGGGTCACGTCGACGCCTTCCTCCAGGAGGCGGGCCTCGAGGCCGGCGTCGGCGAGGGTTCGGGAGCGGGCCTCGATGGCGGCGGCAACCTCGTCCTTGACCCGGTTGAGGGCCTGGCCGGCGGCGCGGCGGGCGTCGGGGTCCATGGCGCCGAGCCCCTTCATCAGCCCCGTGACCCGTCCCTTCTTGCCCAGGGCCGAAACGCGCACGCGCTCCAGCGCCTCGAGGTCGGCGGCGGCCTCGGCAGCGGCCAGCAGTTCGGAACGAAGGTCTTCCAGGTCTTCCAAGGGTCGTCCGCCCACTTTCCTAGAGCACTATGCGACCAAATGGAACCATTTGACCGGGATGATTTTGCGCCGTGGTTAGGCGCGTTTCGCATGCCGATGCAGGGCATCGGCAAAGATACGCAACGACGCCACGGCGCAAAAGCACCCGGCCTTCGGTGGGGCAAATCGGTTCCCCGGGTGCGTTGCGACCCTCGCCCGATGCGCTGCATCGCGCTTCGCGCCGCGCCTGCCCGGAAAACCGATTTGCCACCATCAAATTGATTCCATTTGGTCGCATAGTGCTCTCGACGAAAAAGGGAGCCGCCTTGCGGCCGGCTCCCAGGATCAAACTTGACGACACCGGTGGTTCAGGCGGTCTTAGGGAGAGCGGCCTGGGCCTGTTCCACCAGGGCTTTGAAGGCCTCGGGCTCGGTGATGGCCAAATCGGACAGCACCTTGCGGTCGACGTCGATCCCCGCCTTGCCGAGGCCGTTCATGAACTGGGAATAGGTCAGGCCGTGGGCGCGGGCGCCGGCGTTGATTCGCTGGATCCACAGGCGGCGAAAGGACCGCTTGCGGACACGGCGGTCGCGATAGGCATATTGAAGAGCCTTTTCGACCCGCTCGACCGCAACGCGGTAAACATTCTTGCCGCGGCCCTGATAACCGCTGGCCATCCGCATGACCTTCTTGTGCCGGGCGTGGGCGGTAACACCCCTTTTTACGCGTGCCATGGGTTCGGTCTCCTCAGGCGTTGGGCATGTAGGATTTGACGATGCGGGCGTCGGCGGCCGAAAGGATCATGGTGCCGCGCGACTGGCGCTTCATCTTTTTGGGACGCTTGCGCAAACCGTGGCGCTTGCAACTGGGGTTTGCCCGTACCTTGCCCGAACCGGTCAGACGGAACCGTTTCTTGGCGCTGGACTTGGTCTTCATCTTGGGCATTTTGTATTCCTTTGTCTCGTGTTTCGTTGCAAGCAGCTGGGCATGCCCACGCCGGACCGCTCTGTTCGTCGTCGACGAAGGCGTGGGTTATACCGGCAGGCGACCCCGATTGCAAGGCGTGTCGGACGGGGCCAGGGGGTCCCCTCGCCGGACTGGCACCGGCCGTACCAGTGGCATTATAATCACCCTATTGCCCCATCGGATGGTAAGTCACGGGATCGCGGCGAATGACACAAGACGACGAAGACAAAAAGGTTCACGCCGCCCTTTCACGGGCCGTACAGCAGCTTGAAACAGCGATCCGGGAGCAGGAAGCCGCGGTGAACCGGATCCTCGGCCTGGCCGAACGCCTTTACGAGGTCATTCCGTCCAGGGACGCGCTCCTCAAAATCGAGGCCATCATGGAAGTCTGCGCATTCCAGGACCTCACGGGCCAGCGCATCCACAAGGTCTCGCGCCTGATCAAATACCTGCGCGACAACAGGATGATCACATCCGATCAACTGCCCCAGGAGCCGGCGGCCCAGGCGGAACCGGATGGCCTGTCCCAGGAACAGATCGACGCCTTGCTGGCCGGCGGCGGGCCCAAATAGGCCCACGCGACGGCGACCAGACGGCGGCAATTGCGAGCGCTGCGGCCGGTATTCAATACGGCTTTGGTATTATTTGGGGGCGATGACCATGGTCATCAGGCGGCCCTCCATGCGCGGGAACATCTCCACCTTGACCAGTTCCTCGAGGTCGACCCGCACCCGGTCCAGAACCTTCATGCCCAGTTCCTGGTGGGCCATCTCGCGGCCGCGGAAGCGTATGGTGACCTTGACCTTGTCGCCGTCGCCGAGGAAGCGATGCATGGCACGCATCTTGACCTGGTAATCGTGCTCGTCGATACCGGGCCGCATCTTGATTTCCTTGACGTCGATGACCTTCTGCTTCTTGCGGGCCTCGTTGCGCTTTTTCTGTTCCTCGTACTTGTACTTGCCGTAATCGAGGATCTTGCACACCGGTGGATCGGCATTGGGCGACACTTCGACAAGGTCGAGCCCGACCTCGAATGCCAGATCTATTCCTTCTTTTACGGATACAACGCCGACCATTTCGCCGTCGGCGTCGACGACGCGAACGTTGGGCGCATCGATCAAATCGTTGACACGTGGGCCCTTGCGGGTCGGTGCCTGGTTAAACGGACGTCTTGCTATTTAATGTCTCCTTCTCCAGTGTTTGTCGACGTGCCCCGAAACGGGGCCAATCTCCCCTCTTCTGCGCCCACGGCACTCTTTTCGCGCGGGCATTCGATGCCGCCACAACGGCAGGTGCCAGAGGCCCAGGAGGGTCAACCCAGCGGGCCAGCGGCTTCCTCTTTAAGTCTAGCGGTTGCCTTTGCAAGTGCAAGAATTTCTTGGTCTTTTCCGCCCAGGCGGCGCAGGGCGACGGTGCCGTCCTCGGCCTCGCGGTTGCCGACGATCAGCATGGCGGGAATTTTCCCAAGGCTGTGCTCGCGAACCTTGTAATTAATCTTCTCGTTGCGAAGATCGATTTCCGTCCGCAGCCCGGCCTCGGCAAGGGCGGTGCGGACCTCGCGGGCGTAGGAGTCGGCGGCGTTGGTGATGGTGGCGACCACCACCTGCACCGGCGCCAGCCAGAGGGGCAGGCGCCCGGCATACTGCTCGATGAGAACGCCGATGAAGCGTTCCAGGGAGCCGAGAATGGCCCGGTGCAGCATTACCGGGCGATGTTTCTGGCCGTCCTCGCCGATGTATGTGGCGTCGAGGCGCTCGGGCAGCACGAAGTCGACCTGCAGCGTGCCCAGCTGCCAGTCCCGGCCGATGGCGTCGCGCAGGACGAATTCCAGCTTGGGGCCGTAGAACGCCCCCTCGCCGGGGTTGAGGACGGTCTCCAGCCCGGCGGCGGCGGTGGCCTCGATGAGCGCCGTTTCGGCCTTGTCCCAAGTCTCGTCGGCGCCGGCGCGGACGGGCGGGCGGTCGGCGAACTTGACCACCACTTCCTCGAACCCGAGATCCTTGTAGATGCTCATCAAGAGGTCGCAGAAAGCCTTGGTTTCCGAGGTGATCTGGTCCTCGGTGCAGAAGATGTGGGCGTCGTCCTGGGTAAAGGCGCGGACCCGCATCAGGCCGTGCAGGGCGCCGGAAGGCTCGTTGCGCAGGCAGGAGCCGAACTCGGCCATGCGCACGGGCAGGTCGCGGTAGCTGGTGATCCCCTGGCGGTAGATCTGCACGTGGCAGGGGCAGTTCATGGGTTTCAGCGCCAGGACCCGGTCCTCGGTCTCGGCGGTGAACATGTACTCGCGGAACTTCTCCCAGTGGCCCGAATCCTCCCACAGGGAGCGGTCGACGAGCTGGGGAGTATTGACCTCGATATAGCCGGCGTCCTCGAGGCGGGCGCGGATGTAGTCCTGGAGGACCCGGTAGAGGGTCCAGCCCTTGGGATGCCAGAACACCGAGCCGGCGGCGATGTCCTGGATGTGGAACAGCTCCATCTCCCGGCCGAGGCGGCGATGGTCGCGCTTTTCCGCCTCCTCCAGCATGCGCAGGTAGGCCTTGAGCTGCTTGGCGTCGGGCCAGGCGGTGCCGTAAATGCGTTGCAGCATCTCGTTCTTGGAATCGCCGCGCCAGTAGGCGCCGGCCAGCTTCATCAGCTTGAACGCCGTGCCCACCTTGCCGGTGGACGGCAGATGGGGGCCCCGGCAGAGATCGATGAAATCGCCCTGGCGGTAGACGGTGATGGGCTCGCCGTCCGGTAGATCCTCGATGATCTGGGCCTTGTAGTGCTCGCCCTGGTCCTTGAAGAAGCGGATGGCCTCGGCCCGGTCCCAGACCTCGCGCACCAGCGACTCGTCGCGGCCGACGATGTCGCGCATGCGGGCCTCGATCTTCTCCAGGTCCTCGGGCGTGAACGGGGTCGGGCGGGAGAAATCGTAATAGAAGCCGTTCTCGATGGCCGGGCCGATAGTGACCTGGGTTTCGGGATACAGCTCCTTGACCGCCTCGGCCATGACGTGGGCGGCGTCGTGGCGGATAAGCTCGAGGGCGTCGTCGTCCCTGGCGGTGATGATGGAAACGGCGGCGTCGGCGTCGATGGGCGTCGACAGGTCCTGCAGGCGGCCGTCGACGCGCACGGCAAGTGCCGCCTTGGCCAGGCCGGGCCCGATGCCGGCGGCGATCTCGGCGCCGGAAACGGGGTTGTCGTAGCTGAGGACGCTGTCGTCGGGAAGGGTGATCGCGACCATTGAAAAACCGCCTTGTGCCAGGGCACTGCAAACGCCGGCGAAATGTAGAGCAGATCGGCGGGCTGTCAAGGATGGGAAGGGCACCAAAGACGATCTCTGGCGTCAAGGACCGAAGTCATGGAATATAGGATCGGGTTCAACGATTTTCGGAGTCGACCCCGCCATGGCCACCGGCACCCACGATTACCAGGACGACCCGCGCAACGCCGATATCCTGGTCTCCATCAACGGCACCCTGGCGCCGCGCCAGGAAGCCAGCGTCTCGGTCTTCGACAGCGGCTTCGTGCTCGGCGACGGGGTGTGGGAGGGCCTGCGGCTGCACAAGGGCACCATCGCCTTCCTCGATCAGCACCTGGAGCGCCTCTACGAAGGGGCCAAGGCCATCGATCTCGACATCGGCCTGTCGGCGGCGGAGCTGACGGCCGAAATCGAGCGCACGCTGGCCGCCAACGCCATGACCGACGGCGTCCATATCCGCCTGATGGTGACCCGGGGCGTCAAGTCGACGCCCCATCAGGACCCGCGGCTGGTGATCGGCGGGCCGACCATCGTCATCGTTCCCGAGCACAAGGTGCCGACGGCGGATACGGGAAAGAAAGGCATCAGCCTGTTCACGGTCCACGTGCGGCGCGGCGCCCCCGACGTCCAGGACCCGAAACTCAACAGCCACAGCAAGCTCAACTGCATCCTGGCCTGCATCCAGGCACAGAAGGCCGGCGCCGACGAGGCCCTGATGCTCGATCCCCACGGCTTCGTCGCGACCTGCAACTCGACCCATTTCTTCATCGTCCGCAAGGGCGAGGTGTGGACGTCGTCGGGGCGCTACTGCCTGCCCGGGATCACCCGGGGCAACATCATCGCGTTGTGCCGGGACAACGGCATCCCGGTGTTCGAGAAGGACTTCAGCCTGACCGAGGTCCACGGCGCCGACGAGGCCTTCGTCACCGGCACCTTCGCCGGGGTGGCGCCGGCGGTGGAGATCGACGGCCGGACCATCGGCGCGGCACGGCGGGGGGCGGTGACGGAACGGCTGCAGGCCCTTTACCTGGACCTGATGGAGGCCCAGTGCCGGTGATGGATCCGCTGCGGATCGCCATGTGGTCGGGGCCGCGCAACATCTCGACGGCGATGATGCGGGCGTGGGAGAACCGCACCGATACCGCCGTCTGCGACGAGCCCCTCTATGCCTATTACCTGGCCCAAACCGGCATCGATCACCCGATGCGGGACGAGGTCATGGCGGCCCAGGACCAGAACTGGCGGCGGGTGGTGGAAGGCCTGCTGGCGCCGCTGCCGGAAGGGATCACGGTCTTTTACCAGAAACACATGGCCCATCACCTGCTGCCCGGCATGGACCGCGACTGGCTCGACGGGGTGTTCAACGCCTTCCTGATCCGCGATCCCAGGGAGGTCCTGGCCTCCTACACCCAGAAGCGCGACAGCGTGACCCTGGAGGACCTGGGTTTCCCCCAGCAGGTGGAGATTTTCGAGCACGTGCGGGCGTCCACCGGCGGGATTGCACCGGTCCTCGACGCCCGCGACGTTCTCGGCGACCCGGCGGGCACGCTGAAACTCCTGTGCAAGACCGCCGGGGTGGCGTTCTCGGAGCGCATGCTGTCGTGGCCGGCGGGCCCGCGGGTGACGGACGGGGTGTGGGCCCGTCACTGGTACCACAAGGTCGAGGAATCCACCGGCTTCGCGCCCTACCGGCCGCCGGCGAAACCGCTGCCCGAAACGCTCGAACCCCTCGCCGAGGCCGCCGAACCCTACTACCGCCATCTCTACGAACACCGGCTAGGAAGGTAGGGGCTGACCTAACACGCCAGGTTCAGGCTGCCGATGACATCGTCGACCGTCAGGTCGGCCAACCGCTCGCGCCGGAGGATGGTCACCGCGGGCCCGCGCTGGGCACAGAGGGCGGGGTCGGACTCGGCGGAATAGAGGACGACGCTGGGGCAGCCGGCGACGGCGATCAGGTGCATGGGGCCGGTGTCGTTGCCGACGGCGCAGGCGGCGTCGCGCGCCAGGGCGGCAATATCCAGGAGACCGGTCTCGCCGGCGAGGCTTCGGGCCTCGGGACAGCCACCGGCCACCTCCCCGAGGACATCGGCTTCGGTCCCCAGCAGCAGGGGTTTGATCCCGTTCGCCGCCAGATGACCGGCGACGGCGGCGAAGCGGCCCGCCGGCCAGCGCTTGGCGGGGCGATGGGCGGCACCACCCGGGACCAGAAGGGCATAGGGGCGATCGAGGCCGAAGCGGGAGACGTCGGCCCTGGCCCAGGAGAGGTCGGGGGACGGGACATCGGTGATGCCGGCGTCCCTCAACTGCTCGGCCTGGCGCTCGATGGTGTGCAGGGAATCCCGCTCCGGGTTGGCGTGGGGGTGGGAACATCCCTTTGCGATGCCCGACCATTCGGGCGCCGGACCGGGCCGGAACAAACGATAATAGAAGGAACTGCGGTCCGAGGTCTGGAGGTCGTAGACGCGGGCGAAGCCGCCACCCCGCAGACGCCGGCGCAGGCCCAGCCAACCGCCGATATCGAGCACGCCGGGGCGATCATCCACCCACACGTCGTCGAAACAGCCGCTGGCGGCGGCGAACTCGGCGTAAGCCTCCGTGGTCAGCAGGGTGATGTGGGCTTCGGGGGGTCGGCCATGATGGCGGCGGATGGCGGCGAAGGGACCCAGGGCCTGGACCATGTCGCCCAGCGCCCCCAGCTTGATGACCAGGATCCGGCGCATGACTGGGATCTCAGCTTCCCGGCTTCAGGTGCAGGACTTCGTCGTAGACCTCCAGGGTCTTGGCGCACATGGTCTTGCCGGTGAAATTTCTCTGGACGTTGGCGATGGCCGTTTCGGCGAGTTCCTTGCGCGCTGGCTCGCCGAGGGACAGCACCTTATCGAGGGCGGCGGCGAGGGCGTCCGAGTCGCCGGGCGGAACCAGCCAGCCGGTTCGACCCTCGATGACGGTCTCGCGGGCGCCGCCGTGGTCGCTGGCGATGACCGGACGGCCGAGGGCCTGGGCCTCGACGATGACACGGCCGAAGGCCTCGGGATCGGTGGAGGCGGAGACCACGACGTCGGAAAGCATGTAGGCCGCCGGCATATCGCTGCAATGATCGACGATACGCGCGACCTCGCCGAGATTGCGCTGATTGACCAGGGACTCCAGATGCTCGCGGTAGCCGGTCCGGCCCTGGTCCGAGCCCACCAGCAGGCAGCGGATATCACGACGGTTGAGCTTGGCGATGGCGTCGATGAAGACCGTGTGGCCCTTCCAGCGGGTCAGGCGGCCGGGCAGCATGACCACCGGCAGCCCCTCGGTCAGGCGCCACTGGTTGGCCAGGGTGACCACCCGTTCGGCGCTCACCTTCTGGGTGTCGAAGCGTTCGGTGTCGACGCCCCGGTGGATGACCCGGATGTGGGCCGCCGGGATCCCGTACATCTGGCGCACGTGGCCGGCGATGAAGTTGGAAATGGCGATCACCCGCTCGCCCTTGGTCATTACCGAGTTGTACCGGTTCTTGAGCCAGAACCCCTGGGAATAGGTGCCGTGGTAGGTGGTGATGAAATGGCAGTTGGTGCGCCTGGTGGCGAAGTAGGCGCTCCACGCCGGCGCCCGCGAGCGGGCGTGGACGATATCGACGTTCTCTTTGCTGATGAGGTCGGCGAGGCGGCCGATGTTGGCCCGCATAACCAGGGGATTCTTGCTGTGCACGGGCAGGGTCACGTGTTCGGCGCCGACGCGCGCGAGATCGTGCTCCAGGGGGCCGCCGGAGGAGGCGACAAGGGCGCGGCCGCCGGCCTCGACCACGGCCCGGGCGACATCCACCGTGCCGCGCTCGACGCCGCCGCTGGCGCCCAGCGCCGGCAGCACCTGGAGGACGGTCGCCAGGCGTCCCTTGGGGTCGTCGCCCTCGCCGGACTCCCGTTCCGCTTCCGCCGGCTTGGTGCTATCGTGGGTGTCCGCGCTCATCCCCTCAATTTTTCCTGACCCGTTGATGATGACCGACTCTCTGACTGCCGCCGCCAAACCTCGGACGCTGCCGGGCGACAACGGCGGGACTATCGCCTACCACTTTAGCCCTGGCAAGTCTCCCGGCGTGATCTTTCTTTCCGGGTTCATGTCCGACATGACGGGCACCAAGGCGATGCACCTGGACGGGTTCTGCCGCGCCCGGGGCCAGGCCTACGTGCGCTTCGACTATTCCGGGCACGGGGCGTCGTCGGGCGCCTTCGCCGACGGCACCATCGGGCGCTGGGCCGACGACGCGGTCCGGGTGCTCGACGAGGCCACCGAGGGCCCCCAGGTGCTGGTGGGGTCGAGCATGGGCGGCTGGATCATGCTCCTGACGGCGCTCAGGCGGCCCGAACGGATTGCCGGGCTCCTCGGCCTGGCGCCGGCACCGGACTTCACCGAGGACCTGATCGAACCGGGACTGACGGCGGAGCAGAGGGCAACGCTGGAAGACCAGGGGTTCATCGAGATGCCCGACTGCTACGGCGGCGATCCCTATCCCATCACCCGGGCGCTGCTGGAAGACGGTCGCGCCAACCTGGTGCTGCGCCGGACCATGGGGCTCGACATGCCGGTGCGCCTGATCCACGGCATGAAGGACGAGGACGTGCCCTGGCAGACGAGCCTGAGGACGGTGCAGATGCTGCGCTCGGCCGACGTCGAGGTCACTCTGGTCAAGGACGGGGGCCACCGGCTGTCGGAAGCCGACGACCTCAAGCGCCTGGACGCGACCCTGGAGGCCCTGCTGGCGCGAATCGAAGGGGGACCGTGACGGCCCTGGCCCCCTCCCCGTCAACTCGCCCTGTCAGCCGTCGCGTTTCCGCCGGCTCATGAATCCCAGTCCGGCGAGACCGAAGCCCAAGAGGGCCAGGGTGGAGGGCTCGGGTACGACCAGCACCTCGAACGCCATATCCTTGCCGTCCAGCAGGGCCCACGGCCCGATATGCGGATTACCGACCACACCCGGAGCGGTCGTCACGGCGAAATCCAGATTATGCTGGAAGCTTTCATGCCAACCCCAGACGTCGCCGGCAAAGGGTGTGCCGAACTGGCCGGCGGCCCAGGCGAAGTCCACCCAGTAGATCTCTCCGGCGACCTCCTCCCAGGTTCCACCCAGGAAACTCGGTCCCGGCACCCCGACAAGACTGACCCAGTACTCGTAGACGTTTTCGCCGCCCGCCGTGGTGCCGACAAAGTCTTCCTCGACGTCGAAGACGGCGGAGAAATAGCTTCCGTCCCTGGGCGTGGAGAACGGGAACGGTCCTGAATTGTTGCAGGTGGCATCGTTGGCCGGACAATCCTGGTGGAAGCTGATCTCGAACTGTACGGTCCGCTCCAGACCCTGGCCGGCATCCCATTCCTGACCCGTGGGATCCATGAGGTAGGAGCCCCACCAATGAAAGCCGGCGATCGGCCTGCCATCGGAGCGGAAATCGTCGGCCACGACCGGACCGAGTGAGCGGTGCATGGAAACCTGGTCGGTACCCTGATCCATGTCCGGCAACTGCGACCACTTGGGCTTGACGTGCTGCAGCGGCATCGCCTGCGCCGCCGAAGCAAACCAGACCGCCGAGGCTCCCAAAATGAACAGAAAGGCGAGCGTCGACGGGAACAGGCCCACCTTGATAGAGGACAATTGACGCATCATGGCTGATCTCCCTGATGTCGCTGGCGCATGAAAAATGCGTCCTCGGTCTATGTCCTGCAATTCTCGTGCCAATCTGGAATATTTCAGTCATATCAACGGGCGTCGGGCCTTCGCTTCATCGCGTTGACCAAAAATGTAAAATTTCCCGACACATTTTCTGGTGCCAATCTGATCAAAAACGCCTGATTCGGCTCAAAACCAAATTGATCGAATGGATTAGGTGAAACACGCGACAAATTCAAAAGTGTAAGGAATCCCGACACCGTTTTTGGAAGAATTCCGGTCCAAAACACGCCCCGATTCTGAATAAGGGGTTATTCACAACGGGTTGCGTGACGGATGCCGGCCCCAATGCGGGCATCGGCTTTTACGAGGACAGGGCTAGTCCCGTTCGACGGCAAACTGGGAGACGTGGATGATGTAGCGGTCGCCGCTTTGCGGCTTGATGCTGACCACGTCGTCGTCGAGAGATTCGATGGTCGCGAGTCCGAATCCGCCGCCCGGCCGGTAGACGCTGACCGTCGTCTGGCCGTCGATGAACGCCTGAATGATTTCCGTCATCTTGCTCATGGAAGCCCTCCCTGCCTAGTACCGGTCACCGGCCGAGAATCTTGTCGATCTTGTCGCCCGCCGCGTTCAGGGCCTTGATCCGCTCGGTCTCGGCTTCCAGCCGCCGGGTTTCGATGGTTGCCTGATCGGCGGCGACCATCCTGTCGATGAGAACGAGAACGTCCGTGTACATTTTCTGCGCCGCCTGCTGATCGAAGCCCTTGCCCTGGGCCGAAAGCTCGCAAATGCGGTAGAGAAGTTCCCGCGCCAGCAGGATCAACTGGGTGCGTCCGGCCAGCTGGACCACGTCGGTGGTGACCTTGCTGGTCAGCCCGCCTTCGAGGCTTCCTTTCGGCGCCGCGCCGCCGGCGCC
>JAJFIG010000470.1 GCA_021775195.1 Rhodospirillales bacterium
CACGTTTTGGAGGCCATCCGGTGTATGGGCATAATCGATCAAGACCATAAAGGGTTGCCCTATATCGACATTTTCCAAACGTCCTCTTGGCGGAGAGCATGAAGACAATGTTCCTCGAATATATTTTTCGGAAATGCCAATATATCGAAGTACACTCGTTGCTGCCTTGACATTTAAAAGATTGAAATGCCCCAAAAGCCGGGTCGCAAAATCAATCGGTTCATCTTCATAGTTTTCTGGATAAATTTTATGCTTACAGCCTTCATTCATAAAATTCAGTTTTGTTTTTTGATATTTTTTGAATGTTTTATGATAGTCCAGATGGTCTTGTGTAATGTTTGTGAGTAGTTTCAGGTCAAAATCAATACCGAGAACCCGAGCCTGATCTATTCCTTCTGAAGTTACTTCCATCACGAAATGAGTCCCCCCTTGATCCAGGTGGGTTCTCATGAACCTTAAAATATCAAGTGATTCAGGGGTGGACAGGTCTTTGTTCCCCGAATTCAACGTTCCCAAAACAAAAGTATTGTGTCCCGCGGCTCTTAAGACTTCTCCAATTAAGTATGCGACTGTTGTTTTTCCATTTGTCCCAGTAATGCCAATAACATAAAGGTCCTTAGATGGATGACGATGCGCATACGGAGCTAACTTTGGGGGGGGCACATCCTTGATATGTTCAGCTTCTTCTCGGTGAATTTCCAATGAAAGTCCTTCAACATCTAAATCGGGTTGAGGAGTAGTTGGAGGGGGACCAAGCCCCCTCCGTTCCGATTGTTACGAATTGGACGCGGGCGCAACCTCGGCCGGCGTCTTGTCAGGCTGCGTGGCCGGCTGATCGGCTGCCGGCGCATCCTTGGACTTGCCGCCGGGGCTGTCTTTGCTTGGAGCGCCCAGGGCTGAGGAAAATTTCTTAAACGACATGTAAAATACCTTTCATTAAGGCCGCAATGATTTGCCGCTCGTAAATATATGGTGCTTACGGAAATAATCACAATGGCCTATAAAGTGTATTTTTAAAAATAACTTGTTTAAACAAAAATGATGGGCAATATAGTACGTAGTAATATTTTGTTTTTTTTATCAGTAAAGAAAAAATTATTTACAGCATGGCTAAACATTTGCGCGGGTCTGTGCTCTGTCGAAAGGCTTTGAACTTGAGGGGAACAGTGGCAAGGCCGATTAAGTCGCCTGCAGAACGGATCATGCCCGGACGCGTGTTATCGGCGCGCGACTGCGATGTTGCGGATGCGCCGCTCCCCAACGGTATCGCGATGTGCCACATTGCGGTGTCGTTGCATGAACCACCCCAAGTTCGTTTGTGGCTACTTTCGCCCGTATCGGCCGGATGCCGAATTGGTCTGCAATGAGATCCCCAACCGGACCTTCCGGCAACCGGCTTCGAACGCGAGGGAACCAGTGCATCCCCAACCCCCGCCCTTGCCAAATCCCGCTCCACGGCCCACCTTCTGACCATCGGCGCAGGGAAACCCCAGGGAACGGGCCCACGGCCCGTGGCTGATTCCAGGTATGGCTGACTCCAAGAAAAAATCGGCTGGCGTCAAGAAGAAGCGGTCCCTCGGCCGCCGCCTGGCCCAATGGTTGTCGGTCACCATCGTCGTCTTCGCCGTCGCCTGGGTCGGCATCTTTCTGGCCTTCGCCCCCGAGCTCCCCGACACCGAGGAGCTGTGGCGGGTCAAGAAGAGCCCCGGCATCACCCTGCTCGCCGCCGACGGCGCCGTCCTGGCCCGGCGCGGCGGCTTCGGCGGCACCCTGGTCGGGGTCGCCCGCCTGCCCCCCTACCTGCCCCAGGCGGTGATCGCCACCGAGGACCGCCGCTTCTACCGGCACTTCGGCATGGACGTGATCGGTTTCGCCCGCGCCGTGTACTCCAACATCCGCGCCGGCGGCGTCGTCCAGGGCGGCAGCACCCTCACCCAGCAGCTGGCCAAGAACCTCTACCTCAGCCCCGAGCGCACCCTGATGCGCAAGATCCGCGAACTGATCCTCGCCATCTGGCTCGAGACCCGCCTGACCAAGGACCAGATCCTCACCCTCTATCTCAACCGGGTCTATCTCGGCGCCGGCAGCTACGCCGTCTAGGCAGCGTCCCAGCGCTCTTTCGGCAAGCCCGCGACCCAGGACAACATGACGGACGCGGCGCTCCTCGCCGGCCTCCTCAAGGCCCCGACCCGCTACGCCCCGACCAGCAACCTCAAGCTGTCACGCCGGCGCGCCGGCCAGGTGCTCACCAACATGGTCGACGCCGGCTACCTGAGCCCGGCCCAGGCCGACGCCGCCCGCCGCCGCCCGGCCCGCCTCGCCACCCTCGGCGGCACCCGGGACGCCCAGTACTTCGTTGACTGGGTGATCGGCCAGTTGCCCGAATTCACCGACGGCCTTTATGACGACGTCATCGTCCGCACGACCCTGGACACCGGCCTGCAGAAGCTGGCGGAAGGAGCCATGGCGAGGGCCCTGGAGCGCGACGGCGGCCGCCTCAAGGTCGCCCAGGGGGCCCTCGTCGCCCTCGACCCCACCGGCGCCGTCAAGGCCATGGTCGGCGGCCGCTCCTATGCCAAGAGCCAGTTCAACCGGGCGGTCCAGGCCCGCCGCCAGCCGGGCTCCGCCTTCAAGCCCTTCGTCTACCTGGCGGCCCTTGAGAACGGCTACGCCCCCGGTTCCATGGTCCGCGACGCCCCGGTGACCTTCGACGGCTGGAAGCCGCGGAACTTCTCCGGCACCTACCGGGGCAACGTCACCCTCAAGCGCGCCCTCGCCGACTCCATCAACACCGTCGCCGTCCGCCTGTCCGAGCACGTCGGCCGCGACAAGGTCATCGCCCTCGTCCACCGCATGGGCGTCGCCTCGCCGATGAAGGCCCACCCCTCCCTGGCCCTGGGCACGTCGGAGGTGACCCTGCTCGAGATGACCGGAGCCTTCGCCCCCTTCGCCAATTCGGGTTTCGCCGTCGCCCCCGAGGCCATCCTCGAGATCCGCACCCGCGACGGGCGCGCCGTCTTCCGCCGTGATGCCGGCGCCGCCGGGCGCGTCGTCCGCCCCCGCCACGTCGATCAGATGAACCAGATGATGACCGAGGTCCTGGCCACCGGCACCGGCAGGGCGGCCCGCCTCGGGCGCCGTCCCGCCGCCGGCAAGACCGGCACCAGCCAGAAGTTCCGCGACGGCTGGTTCATCGGCTACACCGCCGACCTCGTCACCGGGGTCTGGATGGGCAACGACGACGACAGCCCCATGCGCAAGGTCACCGGCGGCAAGCTCCCGGCCCGGGTGTGGCAGGATTTCATGCACCGGGCCCTGGCTTCCCGGCCCGCCCGGGCCCTGCCCAGCGGCTACGCCACCGCGTCCCGCGACCAGCAGGCACCGCCGTCCGGCCGCGACACCGGCATCGACGTCACCGTCGTCGTCAACGAGGTCTTCCGCTGGATATCCGAGGCCACCGGCATCAAGGGCCTCGAGAACCTGGCCGACATCATCATCGAGCAGCCCGACCCCTAGGCCTATTTGCCGACGGTTTCCTTGCCCTCGCCGCCGAACCGGGTGGCGAAGTATCCGATGACGATCCCGACGAACGCGCCCTCGGCGGTGAACCAGAACGGCGACTGGAAAACACCGTCGGCGCCGAACATGGTGATCATCATCGCCTTCATCTCCTCATAGCCGAAGAAGGTGAGGACGAAGTTCATCCACGCCCCGATCAGGGGGTCGCGGAACCACCACGGCATCGGCAGCTTGAGGATCGGATGCCAGGTGAAAACCCCGAACACGCCGATGATGGCGCCCAGGGTCGTGTACCAGAGCAGGATTCCCCAGCGCATGAGCCACCCCGCCTCGGGGTCGAAATACGGCAGCAGAACGAATCCCAGAAGGCCGAACACAAGGCCGATGCCCTTGCCGATGGCGATCCGGGTGATCAGGGACGGATTTCCAAACATCGGTGCCTCCAACGCCGTGATGCGCGCGACGGTTCCCATGGTTCAGAAGGCATAAGAATAACCGATATCGCCCCGCCCCGCATTGACGGCCGTCAATCGGCCATTGATCGGGCTAGATGATCTCCGCTTCCCCCAGCCCCATGCGGTCGAGCGGCAGGCCGCCGGCGTCGGTGTTGGCGTTGGTCTCTTCCTCCTCGGCGATCTTGGCTTCCGCCGCCGCCAGCAGGGCCTCGGCCCGCTCCAGGGGCACGACGCAGACCCCGTCGTCGTCGCCGAGCACGATGTCGCCGGGCCGCACCACGGCGCCGGCGCACGAAATGGCGCCGTCGATGATGCCGCCGAAGCCCTTGTGCGGCCCCGCCGGGACCACGGCGCGGGTGAAGCACGGGAAGGCGAAGTCGCGGATCTCGGCGACGTCGCGCACCGCCCCGTCGATCACCAGCCCGGCGATGCCGCGGCTCAGCGCCGCCCGGGTCATGATCCCGCCCCACAGCGCCGTGTCGGTATAGCCGCCGCCGTCGGCGACCAGCACTTCGCCCGGCCGCGCCATGGCGGTGAGCATGTGCAGGGCCGAGTTATCGCCGACCATGCAGGTCACCGTCCGCGCCTGGCCGACCAGCGCCATGCCGGCGGCCACCGGCTTGATCGCCCCGGCCATCACCTGGGTCCGGTTCATGCAGTCCGAGACCACCGCCGGCGGCACTTTGCGCCAGCGCGCGAGGGTTTCCTCGGGCAGGGGATCGAAGGTCACGTCGTGGCGCTGGATGGCCATGAACGGTCTCCTGTTATCGGGCTTCGGGATCAGTCCTTGTTGCGGAACATCCGGATCAGGTAGACGGCGAGCCAGATCGGCACCACGATGACGGCGCCGAGCAGGATATAGGAAAACGCCCAGCCGAAGGCGTCGACGCTCCACTGGGCCAGCCTCTCCAGCGTCCCCTTGAAGTCCCGGAGCAGGTCGACGGGATCGATGTTCAGGGTCGCCAGCACCAGGCCGACGACGAGGGACGCCACCACCAGCTTGATGATCGTCGATCCGGTTATCTTGGGCATGGTGATTCGGGACACGAGCGGCCTGCGCCTAGAGGCCGGCGATCTTCTTGTCGGTATTGTGCTGGCTCAGAGTATAGACCGCCCAGATCGCCGCCGGCACCCAGCCGATGACGGTGATCTGGAGGATCAGGCAGATGACCCCGGCCAGGGGCCGTCCGATGGTAAAAAACAACAGCCAGGGCAGCAAAATGGCTATGATCAGTCGCATGGGATCCTCCTCGGGTGGTCGCGTGTCCTATCCTATACCCCATCCCGGCGGACGGTTCACGGGCAATTCTAAACAAAGGCGAGGGAAAGCGTGATGGAAAAGGAAATGGAAACCCTGACCCGGTTCATCGACACCGTGGTCCAGTTCGCCGTCGCCTACGGATTCCAGATCCTCGGCGCCCTTGTCTTCCTGCTCATCGGCCTCAAGATCGCCGGCTGGGCCGGTTCCAAGGTCGCCACGATGGCCGAGCGCAAGGACCTCGACGTCACCCTGGGCAAGTTCATCGGCAACGTCGTCAAGCTCGTCGTCGTCGTCTTCGTCGTCATCATCACGCTGGGCAACTTCGGCATCACCATCGCCCCCCTGATCGCGCTCGCCGGCGCCAGCGCCTTCGGCGCCACGCTGGCCATCCAGGGCCCCTTGTCCAACTACGGCGCCGGCCTCGCCATCATCCTGGCGCGGCCCTTCGTCGTCGGCAACACGATCACGGTCCGGGGCACGTCGGGCGTCGTCAGCGAGGTCAAGCTCGCCGCCACGGTGCTGGTCGGCGAGGACGGCGAGCGCATCACCGTTCCCAACAAGCAGATCGTCGGCGAGGTCCTCACCAACTCCCACGGCCACCGGGTGGTCCAGAGCAAGCTCTGCATCGCCGCCGGCGCCGACG
>JAJFIG010000048.1 GCA_021775195.1 Rhodospirillales bacterium
CCCAATGGAGCGCCACACTCGGGGCCATGGGAGGAAACGGAAAAGCCGACGACACGCCATCGCGGCGGCGGGACATTCTGGCCGGCGCCTACCTGATTGTCCTGGGCCTGCTGCCCTTCGCCGTTGCCGGACTTGGCGCAACCTGGCTCCTGCTGCCCGACAGCACCACCTCGCTGGGGGTTCTTTTCGAGCCAGCCCCGATGGCCCGTGCGGACCGGGTGGTCGTCCTCAAGGGACGGCGCCAGCTTCTCTTGTACCGTGACGGGCGCATCCTCAAACGCTATCCGGTGTCCCTGGGCTTCAATCCGGTGGGCCACAAGCTGCGCCAGGGTGACGGGCGGACGCCGGAGGGCCTCTATACCCTGGATTGGCGCCATATCAGCGCCGACCTGGGACCGTCGATCCATGTCTCGTATCCGGACGCCCGCGACCGGGCACGGGCAACAAAGGCCGGGGTCGATCCCGGGGGCGCGATCATGCTGCACGCCCTGCCCGATACCCTGCCCTGGAAAAGCCGCCCGGTGCACCTGAGGACCTGGACCGAAGGCTGCATCGGCCTCAAGCCCCGGCACCTGAAGGAGGTGTGGGGCGCCGTCGCCGACGGCACCGTCATCGACATCCGCTCGTGACCTTGTGATGGTCGGACCGCGGTGGCACCATGCGGGCTGATTTCCCATGCAAACGCCTGACCAACGGGGCCCCCGCCATGATCGCCATCGACCGCGTCGACCACTTCGTCCTCACCGTCCAGGATCCAGACGCCACCTGCGCCTTCTACGAAAAGGTGCTGGGCATGGAAACGGTGACCTTCGGGGCCGAACAGCGCAAGGCCCTGACCTTTGGCCGGCAGAAGATCAACCTGCATCCGGCGGGCCGCGAATACACGCCACGGGCAAAAAACCCGTTGCCGGGATCGGGGGATTTCTGCCTGATAACGGAAACGCCACTGGAACAGGTGATGGAACACCTCGAAGCCTGCGGCATCGCCATTGAGGTGGGACCGGGGCCGAAGACCGGCGCCGTCGGGTCCCTGATGTCGGTCTACTTCCGCGACCCCGACGACAATCTGGTCGAGGTCTCCAACTACACCGATACCTAAACGAGGGTGATGGCTATTTCGCCGACGGCGTCGATGTGACCCTCCAACTGATCGCCGGCGACAACGGCGCCGACGCCGGCGGGCGTGCCAGTGAAGATCAGGTCGCCGGGCTTTAGGGTAATGAATCCAGACAGGTAGGAGATGGTCTCGGGGACGTTCCAGATCTGCTGGGCGAGGTCGCCGGACTGACGGGTCTCGCCGTTGACCTTGAGCCAGATGGCGCCGGCTGCCGGGTGACCGATGGCGCTCGCCGGCTGCACCGCCGAACAGGGCGCCGAGGCGTCGAACCCCTTGCCCAGATCCCAAGGGCGGCCGGCCTTTTTCGCCTCGCCCTGGATGTCGCGCCGGGTCAGGTCGATGCCCACGGCATAGCCGTAGACGTGGTCCAGTGCCTGGGCGGCGGGAATATCGGCGCCGCCCCGGCCGAGAACGACGACCAGTTCGATCTCGTGGTGAAGATCGCTGGTCTTGGGGGGATAGGGCACGTCGCCGCCCTCGACGACGATGGCGTCGGCGGGCTTGGAAAAGAAGAACGGCGGCTCGCGGTCGGGATCGTGGCCCATCTCGCGGGCATGGTCGGCGTAGTTGCGCCCGACACAGTATATCCGGTGCACGGCGGCGACCCCGTCGACGCCGACGACGGGCAGAGTAGTCTGGGGCGGCGGCGAATATACCAAGGACATGGCGGTCTCCTCGAAAGAAAATTTGCTCTGTTGAGGCCGGATTAGCGCCCGATGGCGTAGTTCTGCATGAAACGAGGGTTGGCCGCGGCCTTGAGGATGTCGCCATCCCTGGCCGCCGCGGTGACGCGGCCGAGACTCCAGTCGTCCTCGACCTCGACACGGTGCCCGCGGCGCCGGAGTTCGTCAATGGCCGTCGCCGCAAACCGCCCCTCGACCGCCAGATGCCCGGGGTCCCACTCGCGGGGATAAAAGGAACTGGGGAAGTGATCGGTGTGGAACTCGGGGGCATCGATGGCCGCCTGCAGATCGAGGCCGAAATGGACGTGGCGAAGGAAGACGTGAAGGGACCACTGGTCCTGGCGGTCGCCGCCCGGGCTGCCGAAGGCCATATAGGGCTTGCCGTCGCGCAGCGCCATCGACGGGCTGAGGGTCGAACGCGGCCGCTTGCCCGGGACCAGGCTGGCGGGGACGCCTTCCTCGAGCCAGAACATCTGGGCCCGGTTTGAGAGGCAGAAACCAAGGCCGGGGATGGCCGGTGAGCTCTGCAGCCAACCGCCGCTGGGGGTGCCCGAGATCATGTTGCCGTGACGGTCGATGATGTCGAAGTGGCAGGTATCGCCATCGGGCGGCGCGCCGGGCGCTTTTTCGGCGTCGTCAAACCGCGCCACCGTGGGCTCGCCGATCCCATGGGCCCCGACATGGGCGATATCCTCGTCCGTGGTCTTGGCCCGAATGACGACCCGGCCGCCGTGGCCGGCGATCTCGCCGGGCCTGAGATCGTGGGACGCGGTGGTACCGATCAAGTCGCGGCGGGCGTCGTTGTAGGCGTCGCCAAGAAGGGTCTCCACGGGCACGTCGACGAAATCGGGATCGCCGTAAAAGCCCTCGCGGTCGGCGAAAGCGAGCTTGGAGCATTCGGCCACCGTATGGACGAAGTCGGGCCCGTCGGGGGCCATGGCGGCAACATCGATGCCCTTGAGCATGGCAAGCTGCTGTAGGAATACGGGGCCCTGGCCCCAGGGCCCGGTCTTGCACACGGTGTAGCCGTGGTAATCGTAGGTCAGCGGCTCCTCGACGGTGGCTTGCCACGCGGCCATGTCGTCGGCGGTGAGCAGCCCGCGATGGGGGCGGCCGGAGACGTCCATGACCTCGGTCCGGCGCAGGTAATCGTCGATGGCTTCGGCGACGAAACCCCGGTACCAGGCCCGGCGCGCCGCTTCGATCCGGGCCTCGCGGTCGCCGCCCGCCGCCTCGGCCTCCTTGACGACGCGCCGGTAGGTCGCGGCCAAGTCCGGATTGCGGAAAATCTCTCCAGGGCGTGGCACCTCGCCCTTGGGGAGAAAAACGGCCGCCGAGGTCGGCCAGTCCGCCTTGAACAGGCCTTTCACCGCATCGATGGTCAGGCAGGCGTTGGCAACCAGCGGACAGCCGTCGGCGGCGAAAGCGATGGCCGGGGCTAGGACGTCCTCGAGCGACCACGTGCCGTGATCACGGAGCAGCAGCATGTAGGCGTCGAAAGCGCCGGGGACCACCGCTGCCAGCAGACCATTGCCCGGCACCAGGTCGAGGCCGAGATCGCGGTAGGCCGGGATGGTCGCCGACGCCGGCGCTGTGCCCTGGCCGCAGATGACCTGAACGGCATCGGTGCGGGCGCTGTAGAAGATGAGGGGAGCCTCGCCGCCGGGACCGCTGAGATGGGGTTCCACCACCTGCAGCGCCAGACCGGTGGCGACGGCGGCGTCAAAGGCGTTGCCGCCCTTCTCCAGGACCGCCATGGCGGTGGCCGTGGCCAACCAGTGGGTCGTGGCGACGACGCCGAAGGTGCCGCGGATTTCGGGCCGGGTGGTGAATCGGGGCATGAACGGCGTCCTCAACTGGCGAAGGCGGGACTATACAGCCAAGCCGAGGCCCGATCCAACCGTACGTGAAAAGGTCAGGTGCCGACTTTCAACGTCGAGACAAGGCCACGCAGGGCGGCAACGACGCTGAGCGCCGTGATGCGGCCGGTGCGGGGGTTCTCCACCGTCGGTACGTTTTCGATGGTCATGTCGAAGCGGGCGCTGTCCGCTTCCACACGGATGTTGTGGACGTTGCGGCTGAGGGCGGGATCGGCCCAAATCTCGAGGCGGGTGCGGTCGGGGCCGATGCCGGCGA
>JAJFIG010000471.1 GCA_021775195.1 Rhodospirillales bacterium
GTGCCCAAGGGCTTCCGGCCGGCGACGGCAGCGTGAAGGAATAATAAGGGGAGAACGAATCCCATGGCGGACACGGCCCTGACCCTGGCGCTGGAGGACGACTACCCGGACATCCGCGAGCAGGTGGCGAAACTGTGCGAGGATTTCCCCGGGGAGTACTGGCGCAAGCTGGAGACCCAGCCGCCCTCGGGGAGCTATCCGACGGAATTCATAGAGGCCCTGACGGAAGCCGGGTATCTGGCGGCCCTGATCCCCGAGGAGTACGGCGGCGCCGGGCTGCCGGTGCGGGGCGGGGCGGTGATCCTGGAGACCATCAACGCCATGGGCTGCAGCGCCTCGGCCGGGCATGCCCAGATGTACACCATGGGAACGGTGCTGCGCCACGGCAGCGCCGAGCAGAAGGCCCACTACCTGCCGCAAATCGCCAGGGGCGAACTGCGGCTCCAGGCCTTCGCCGTCACCGAGCCGACCTCGGGATCGGACACGACACAGATCAAGACCCGGGCCGAGCGCCAGGGCAACGGCTACGTCATCAACGGCCAGAAGGTGTTTACCAGCCGGGCCCAGCATTCGGACCTGATGCTGCTGCTGGCCAGGACGACGCCGGCGGACAAGGTGGAAAAGCGCACCCACGGGATCTCGACCTTCCTCATCGACCTCCAGGAGGCGCAGAAGAACGGCTGCGAGATCCGGCCCATCGACGCCATGGTCAACCACAACACGACGGAAGTGTTCTTCGACAATGTGCCGATCCCGGGCGACGCCCTGATCGGCGAGGAGGGCAGGGGCTTTCGCTACATCCTCGACGGCATGAACGCCGAGCGCTGCCTGACCGCCAGCGAGGCCATCGGCAACGGCAAGTACTTCGTCGACAAGGCGGTGGCCTACGCCAACGAGCGCGTCGTCTTCGGCCGTCCGGTGGGCCAGAACCAGGGCATTCAGTTTCCCATCGCGCAAGGCTATGCCGAGCTGGAGGCGGCGGACCTGATGGTGCGCAAGGCGACGGCGCTGTTCGACGCCCAGCAACCCTGCGGCGCCGAGGCCAACATGGCGCGGCTGCTGTCGTCGGCCGCCGCCTGGGCCTGCGCCGAGGCCTGCTTCACCACCTTCGGCGGCTTCGCCTTCGCCCGGGAATACGACATCGAACGCAAGTGGCGGGAGGCGCGCCTGGCACGCACGGCGCCGATCTCGCCCAACCTGATCCTCAGCTACATCGGCCAGCACGTGCTGGGGATGCCGCGGTCTTACTGACGAATGAATAAGAGGGGGAGACCATGTTCGTAGCCGAACGACGGGCCCAGTGGGGCGCCACGGCGCCGGCGCGGCATTCCGAGCCGGCGCGGGAACGGGCCCGACACGCCATCGAGGACGTGATCGGCTGCATGGTCGCCGGTGCCGGCGACGAGGGGGCGGCGGCGGTGCGGGACGCGATCCGCGGATGGGGTGCGGGCGAGGCGACGGTCGCCGGCCAGTTCGCCCGGGCGCCGGCGCCCTTCGCGGCGCTCGCCAACGGCATGGCGGCCCACGCGCTGGATTTCGACGATACCTTCATGGGGGCGATCACCCACGCCAGCGCCGCCCTGGTGCCGGCGCTGCTGGCCCTGGGCGAGGAACGGGAGACCTCCGGGGCGGCCATCGTCGACGCCTACATCGTCGGCCTGGAGCTGCACGCGGCCCTGGGGAGCGGGCTCATCCGGTCCCACTACGATCACGGCTGGCACGCCACGTCGACCATCGGCACCATGGGGACAGCGGGGGCCTGCGCCCGGTTGCTGGGGCTCGATGCCGGGCGTTTCGCCCACGCGCTCAGCCTCAGCACCAGCATGGCGGGGGGCGGCAAGGTCCAGTTTGGCAGCATGGCCAAGCCGCTGCACGCCGGGCTGGCGGCGAAGCGGGCGGTGGAGGCGGCGACGCTGGCGGCCGCCGGCGTCGAGGGCCGGCTGGAGGCATTCGAGGGGGCCATGGGTTACCTCGAGCTCTGCGGCGGGGCGGAACCGGCGGGTTGGGACGGGAAGCTGGACGACCTTGGCAACCCGCTTGCCATCGAACGCCTGGGCCTGATGGTCAAGCGCTTCCCGTGCTGTGCCGCCACCCACCGGGCGCTGGACTGCGATCTCGAGCTGATGGACGAGGCCGGGTTCGGAGCTAGCGACGTGGCGGCGGTGGACGTGACGGTCAGCCACGGGCACAAGCGCAACCTGATGTACGACGACCCGCGAAACGAGCTCGAGGCCCGGTTCTCCATGAACTACTGCGTCGCCGTGGCGCTGCTTTTCGGCACCGTCCGGCTCGGCGACTTCACGCCCCAGGCGGTGCGGCGCCCGGCGGTGCGGGCGCTCCTCGGCCTGACCACCATGGGCGCCTACGATGCCGACGCCGAGCAACAGGACCCCACGGCCCTGATCCCGACCGAGGTCCGGGTCACGCTCAAGGATGGGCGCGTCCTGGAGGCGAGCCGGGAAATGCCAAGGGGAAGCGCCGTCGACCCCCTCGACGAGGGTGACCGCCGGGCCAAGTTCAACGACTGCTGTCAGGGGTTCCTGCCCGACGACGACATCGCCGCCCTCGGCCGGGACATCGCCGGGATCGAGGACCTGGACAGCATCCGCGCCTGCACCCGGCATCTCCGCTTCGAGGCCGGCGCCGACCGGGGCGAGCGCTTCGAGCGCCGGGCTTAAGAGTCTTGGTCGACAAGCGGGGACGGGGGCGGCGGCATGACAGGGGCACCAAGGCGCTCGCCTGGCTGTTCTGGCTCACCGTCGCTGTTGGCGCCGTGCCGTTCTTGCTATTCTACTGGCAGCGATACACCGGTGTGTTGCCGAGCCAGGCTGAATGGCTGGCCGAGGGCTACAACCACGGCCCCTGGCGCTGGCAATGGGAAGGTTTCACGGTCGCCTACCCGGTGCTGGTGCTGGGCGTCCTGACCCTGGCCCTCGGTGCCGCGGTCGCCATCCGGCGCCGGGATTTCGGGTTCTTCGCCCGGGCGCTGGCCCTGGCGGCCCTGCAGGGGGGGGTGATCGTCGGACAACTGGCCGTCATCGGCGGCGCTATCGACTGAGGCTGGACCGACGGGCCGGCATGTTTCTGGCCCAAAAGAAAGAATAGCGGCTGGCCCCGACTGTTCAGCCGAATCCATTGCGCGGAATGTACTAGGAATACGAAAACGGGGTACCTATCTCCTGGATAGATGGTTCGGAGAAGCCCGTTTCGAAAATCAAACTGGTGCATGATTGAGAGGTATGTTGAATGCTGAACCCCAGGAGACATCCATGAAGTTCCTGATCGTTGACGACGACGAGGACTCGCGCGTCTTCCTGGAACAGGCGCTCGCCAGGGCCGGTTACGACGCGATGTCCGCGACCAACGGATTGGAGGCGCTGGACAAGGCACGGGAAGCCCCGCCGGATATGATCATCTCCGACGTGTTGATGCCGGAAATGGACGGCTTCGCGCTTTGCCGCGAGGTCAAGGCCGACGAGGCGCTGAAGAACATACCCCTTGTCTTCTACACGGCAACGTACACCGACCAGAAAGAAGAGAAACTGGCGCTGGCGCTGGGAGCCTCGCGCTATTTTCACAAGCCCATGGAGCTGAGCGCGCTGATGGCTTCGCTGATGGAAGTCGTCGAGAGTCACACCAAAGGCGATGTTTCCGTTCCGGAGCAATCCCTCGACGATGCGATGGCGCTGCAGCGTAACCACGCGGCCATCCTTACCCGGAAACTGGACAAGAAACAGAGGACGCTGGCCAGGAAGGAGGCCGAAATCCGCAATCTCGAGCAGCAGTTCCGGCGGGTTATCGAGTTGTCGCCGGACGCAGTCGTCATTCAAGGGGAGAACGGCATCATCATGATCAACGATAACGCCGCCACTCTCTTGGGCGTGGCGGGACCCGACGACCTGATTGGTGCCGATATCACCGATATCATTCACCCCGACGACACCGAGGACTTCATGAAGATGCTTGGTGATGCGGCTACTGAAGATGCCAGCACGGCGCCAAAGGAGTATGTCGTTTTGCGCCGGGACGGCAGTTCCGTCGACGTCGAGATCGATTATCGCCACATCCCCGATGACGATAACGCCGGCACTCAGTTCGCGATCAGGAAAATCACCACACGCAAGCGGCAGGAAATCCTCGAGAACCTGGATCGCCTGACGCGCCGTGAGCGCGAGATCATGAACATGGTGGTCGTCGGTGAAACCAACAAGGTGATCGCGCGTCACCTTAAGATCAGCGACAAGACCGTCGAAACCCACCGCGCGAACCTGATGAGGAAATTGGGGGCGACGTCCCTGGCGGAACTGATCCGCAAGGTCCGGCTGGTCGATCGCAGGGAAACGTTTTAGCGATCCGGGAAATGCCCCGATAACCCCTGAAGTTTCAGGGGAATAACACGAATATACCTGGGAAAAACCCCTATTTATAGAGGGAAAAACCCGTGAGAAATCGGTAGTTCGTCCTGACTAGTTCCAATTGAATTCCCCGCCATAATGCTCTCCTGGACGAATTCGTAAAATTTCCAGGCCGAAGTTGCAAGAACTGCAGGAGCTTTGGATTATGGCAAAAAACGGCGCCTTGACCGGAGTCGAGCGCACTTTCGATGAGGACGAGATCATCGTCAGTAAGACCGACCTGAAAGGGCGGCTTACCTACGTCAATCGTGTATTCCTGAAGGTTGCCGGATACACCGAGAAAGAACTGATCGGTGAGCCCCACAGCATTGTCCGCCACCCGCATATGCCGCGGTGCGTCTTCAAGCTTCTGTGGGACACCATTCAGGGCGGAAAGGAAATTTTCGCCTACGTTCTGAACCGGTCCAAGAACGGCGATCATTACTGGGTCCTGGCCCACGTCACGCCCAGCTTCGACGACTCGGGGAACATCACGAATTACCATTCCAACCGCCGGGTTCCCGACCGGCGTGTCCTCGATGAAACAATCATTCCCCTCTACAATTCGTTGCTGGAGGAAGAAAACCGTCACGACAACCGCAAGACGGGTATGCAGGCGTCCTATGCCGCCATCGAAAACGTGCTCAAGGACAAGGGGGCCGCGTACGATGAATTCGTCTTCTCTCTCTAAGTCGGTTTATGTCACGGCGGCAATCGCGGCGTTGGCCGTTGCCGCGATCGTGTTCGAGCTGCGGGCGGGACACCCCGTCTTCATGAGCCTATTTTTCATGACCGGGGTCGTGGCTGCCGCGGGCGCCTGTCTTTGGCTTCAGAGGCAGGCGGCGATAAGCGTCAAGCGGGCGACGGACGTGTGCCGGGAAATCGACCACGGCAATTTCGAGGCGCGTATCGTCAACATCGGCGAAAAAGGCGATCTCGGCGACCTGTTGAACACCGTCAACGACATGGTCGACCGCACCGACGCCTTCGTCCGCGAGGCCGCGGCGTGCCTCGATTACGTCAGCCATAACAAATACTTCCGGGTGATCGTCGAAAACGGAATGCTGGGCAGTTTCCGCCTCAGCAGCCAGACCATCAACAAGGCAACCGCGTCGATGGAAAAGCGGGTGACGGACTTTTCCGCCGTCGCCGACGATTTCGAGCGGAACATGCACGGTGTCGTCCAAACGGTGGCTTCGGCGTCCACCCAGCTCCAGTCGACGGCGAAAGCCATGGAATCGACGGCAACGTCGACCAGCGAGCGGTCGACGGCGGTTGCCGCCGCCGCCGAGGAGGCATCCACCAACGTCCAGACCGTGGCCGCGGCCGCCGAGGAACTCTCGATCTCGGTTTCCGAGATCAGCCAACAGGTATCCCACTCCTCCGACGTTGCCGCCAGTGCTGTCAATGAGGCGGAACGCAGCAACGAGCAGGTCCAGGGGCTGAGCGCTGCCGCCGACAAGATCGGTGAAGTGGTGGCGCTGATCAACGACATTGCCGACCAGACCAATCTGCTGGCGCTGAACGCGACCATCGAGGCGGCGCGCGCCGGCGACGCCGGCAAGGGTTTCGCGGTCGTCGCTTCCGAGGTCAAGAACCTGGCCAACCAGACGAGCAAGGCGACCGAGGAGATCGGCGGCCAGGTCGGGAGTATTCAGACGGCGACCAGGGACGCGGTCACCGCCATCGGCAGCATCAGCGGCACCATCGGCGAGATAAACCAGATCGCGGCCACCATCTCCGCCGCGGTGGAGGAGCAAGGTGCCGCGACGCAGGAAATTGCCCGCAACGTGGATCAGGCATCGACCGGCACGACCGAGGTAACGACGAACATTTCCGAGGTCACACAGGCGGTGGGCGGGACCCGCGAGGCCGCCGGTCAGGTTCTGGAGTCCGCCAACGAATTGTCGAAGCAGTCCGAACTTCTGGGCAAGGAAATGGACTCCTTCCTGGCCGAGGTTCGCAAGGTTGTCTAAAAGCCGCCCCCCGGGCTTCCATCCGGTTGCCCAGATGGGCCCCGTCGGGGCGGCACGAAAGCGATCGCAGACGGCCGGGAATTCGACCAAACGGAGCGACGAATTCCGCCCGGGAAGCGGCCAGTCGAAAGGTTCGATCGAGGAGCCGGATGCTGACGCGAAGACAAACCATAGGGTGCCGGACATGGATACACACGTATCAACGCCAATCAACTCAACACCAACCAACGCAAGAGTCTGGGTTCGTCCCGCCTGGTCGACTGAGAAGGCATGGGTGATCACGGACGGTTTGCATATTCATTCCGTGCATTTGACCTGGGAAGAGGCCGCCGACCGCTGCAGGAAACGCGGCAACAGCGATTGCCTGAAGTGCCAGGATCTAATCATCGGCAAATGCCTGACCAACTGATGACGAGGGAAGTAGCCGGCGAAGGGTTCGAACCGCTGGACGAACACGGCGGGCGGGTCTTCGCCGGTTTCTCTCATAGCGTATACTGCCAGGCCTGAAGCTGTTGGCCGATCTCTACGATTATTGCGCTCACCGTGCCGTTCGCCTGCTGGGAGGACTCTTCCGGCGGGCGCAACAGGTGCGTCTGGACGTGGCCGACTGCCGGGCAAAATATTCAGCGGTCGGTCTATTGCTTGAAAAATGCGTCCGGTCCCTGGAACGTTTCGAGTCGCAACTGCAGACCCATCAATTGTCTTGCGAAAAGGCTCTAAAATATAACGAGGAATGCCGGCGGGTCCTTGAGCAGGATGATCTTGACGCGCTGGTCGAATACCGGGGCAGGCTGGCGGACGCGCTCCGCGACCGCTCGTAAACGCACGACGTAAAGAGAATCGGGAAAACAACATTCGCTTTCGAGCGCATACATCGCGCGAACTTTTCCAAAATATGACTCTTCCTTGACTTCGGCTCGATCCCCTCGACTGAGGGTGGACCGAAGGTCCGGGACGGGGCATGCTGGGGCGCATGAGTTTCCTTGTTGCCGCGCCTGCCAAGAACTACATCAAAGGATTGGTCGCCGGACTGGTGCTGGTCCTGGTGCTCGGAGCCTGCGTGCCCGAGGCCGTCCATCCGCTGGCGGACATCGAGGACGCCAAGGCGGACCCACGCCTGACGGGGGCGTGGTTCGCCCACATCGACGGCGAGGACGTCCACGCCCACTTCGTGCCCCAGTCCGACGGGTGGACGGCGATTGTCACCGTCTCCTACCGGAAATCCGGAGATAGCGGCGAGTGGATCGTGTTCCGCATGGTGCCGGCGCGGATCGGCAACGCCGATTACATGAGCGTCCAGTTCGTCGCCCAGGATGGTGAACCGGAGAAGCAGAAGACCTACTTCCCGGTCCGCTACCGCCTGTCGGCGGACGGAGTCTTGATCGTTTCGCGGATGTCGGACGAGACGGCGATGGCGGCCATCGAGGCGGGGCTGCCGGGCTCGGTCAAGAAGGGCAAGTGGATCAACACCACCGTGGTCACGGCGACCACCGCCCAGTGGGCCGAATTTCTCAAGGATTCCAATCCGGACCGACTGTTCCCGGTCGAGATCGGCGGGTTCCGGCGCCCACCGCCGCCGCGTTGACGGCGACCCGATGCCGCCAGTCGACGCCAAGCATGAGGCCAAACGCCGGGTCCTGAAGGAGGTCTTCGGCTTCGACGCCTTCCGGCCCGGGCAGGAGGGCGCGGTCGATGCCCTGCTGGACGGGAAAAGCGTGCTCACGGTGATGCCGACGGGGTCGGGGAAGTCGCTCTGCTTCCAGGTGCCGTCGCTGGTGATGGGGGGCCTCACTGTCGTGGTCTCGCCCCTGGTTGCCCTGATGCACGATCAGGTGGCGGCACTCAGGCTCGCCGGGGTCGCCGCCGACACCATCAACTCGTCCAAGGACAGGGCCGAGAACGTCGCCGCCTGGCGGCGGGCCCAGGCCGGGGAGACCCGGCTTCTCTACATGGCGCCGGAACGGCTGATGACCGAGCGCATGCTGGCGGCGCTGGGCCGCCTCGACGTGCGCCTCATCGCCGTCGACGAAGCCCATTGCATCTCCCAGTGGGGGCCGTCGTTCCGACCCGAGTACGAGACCCTGGCCCGGCTCGGGGATTTCTTCCCCGGGGTGCCGGTGGCGGCGCTGACGGCGACGGCGGATGAGGTCACACGCAAGGATATCGTGGCGCAGTTGTTCAAGGGCCGGGCCGAAACCTTCGTCCTCGGTTTCGACAGGCCCAACATCCGGCTCTCGGTGGAGGTCAAGCGTGATTCCAGCCGGCAGCTCCTGTCCTTCATTGCCGGGCATGCCGGAGAGAGCGGAATCGTCTACTGCCTGTCGCGGAAGAAGACGGAGAAGACGGCGGACCTGTTGGTCGACAACGGGGTCCGGGCGCTTCCCTATCACGCCGGCATGGACAAGGCGGAACGGGACGCCAACCAGAACCAGTTCATGACCGAACCCGGCACCGTGATGGTGGCGACCATCGCCTTCGGCATGGGTATCGACAAGGCCGACCTGCGTTTTATCTTCCACGCCGACCTGCCGGGCAGCGTCGAGGCCTATTACCAGGAACTGGGCCGGGGCGGGCGCGACGGCCAGCCGGCGGTCGCGCATATGCTCTACGGGCTCGACGACATCCGCATGCGCCGTGTGTTCATCGAGCAGGAGGACGCCGGCGACGAGCGCAAGCGCCGCGAACACAAACGCCTGGACGCCCTTGTCGCTTACTGCGAATCGCCGGCCTGCCGGCGCCGGGCTCTGCTCGACTATTTCGGCGAGCGGATCGATGCCTGCGGCAACTGCGACGTCTGCCTGGATCCCGTCGACGTGGCCGACGGCACCGCCGAGGGGAACCAGATTCTGGAAACCGTGCAACGTACCGGGCAACGCTTCGGCGCCGCCCACATCATCGATGTGCTCAGGGGGACGTTGACGGAAAAGGCCGCCAACTTCGGCCATGACCGCCTGCTCACCTTCGGCGTTGGCGCCGACAGCAAGAAACAGGAATGGCATTCGCTGATCCGCCAGATGGTGGCGGCCGGGTTCCTCAACATCGATATCCAGGGCTACGGCGGCCTGGGAATCACCGAGAAGGGCGGTGCCCTGATGCGGGGCGAGGAGACCTTCCAGTACCGGAAGGATGCGCTACGCCGGGTCACCTCCGGCGGGAGAAAATCCAAGGGCCGGGCGCCGGCCCCCGACTTGAGTGACGGCGAATCGGTACTGCTGGGGCGGCTCAAGGAATTGCGCCTGAGCCTGGCCAGGGAACGGGGCGTGCCCGCTTACATCATCTTTTCCGACCGCTCCCTGGTCGACATGGCACGGCGAAATCCCCGGACAGTCGACGAATTCGCCGAGGTCAACGGCGTCGGCGAAACCAAGCTGAGAGAGTTCGCCGAGCCGTTTCTGGATGCCATCGGCGGATCGCGCTCTCGCTCTATGAGAAACGGTTCATGAATTGCATGAAAATGATTCGTTTGACCGTCCGTGGGGGCGCTGGCTCTACTGTCCATCCAATATGCCGCGAAAGGCGATGAACGTGAATGCGCTGGTCGAGGGCCAGCCTTCGAGACGATATATCAACGCCTTTTGACGCAGGGTTTTTCATTTCCAAAAGGGGGCAAAGTGCTATGCCGGCGCTGAAAGTTTCATTGGTTACCAACGCAAAAGAAGAAACCGCGGCCTTTACCGAGGGCGTTTTCCCGTCGGGGTGCGAGGTCCTGTTCCAGACCGAAGACGAACTGCGGGCGGGGATCGCCGATATCGACATCATGGTCCCGGGCCACATCACCGTCGACGGCGATCTCATCCGCCAAGGAAGCAAGCTCAAGCTCATCCATGCGGGTACCGGCTACAACAATGTCGACCTGGATGCGGCCAACGCCAACGGCACCTACGTTGCCGTCACGCCCAACGTCGCCGCCCAGTCGGTGGCGGAATTGGTGTTCTCGTCCCTGGCGGCGCTCAAGAACCAAATCCGCCACTGGGACAACGTGCTGAAGAACGGCGGCTGGAAAAGCAGCGACTTCATCGGCGTTCCCGAGTTCAAGGGCAAGACACTGGGCGTCGTCGGCTACGGCAACATCGGCAAGTGCGCCGGCGCCATCGGCCGGGGCTTCGGCATGACGGTCATCGCCCACGACCCCTATTGCAAGGATACCGGCGATGGCACCCAACTGGTCGATCTGGACGACCTGCTGGTGCAAGCCGACTTCATCACGCTGCACGTCCTGCTGACGGCCGAGACCAAGGGGCTGATCAGCACCAAGCAGTTCGAGATGATGAAGGATACAGCCTTCCTGGCCAATGCCTGCCGCGGGCCGGTGGTCGACGAGGCCGCTCTGGCCGTGGCCCTCAAGTCCGGCCAGATCGGCGGCGCCAGCATCGACGTATACGAGAAGGAACCACTGGCTGCCGACAGCGAGTTGCGTAACCTGGATAACGCCATGCTGACACCGCATATCGCCTATTGCTCCGACGAGGCGTTGCTCGGGCGCTATGCCTTCTTCGCCGACAACTGCCAGAAGATTATTGACGGCGAAGTTCCCAACATGGCAGTGAACGCGGACGCGGTCAGCAAGGGATAAACTAGGCCGCGGTGGTCCCGGAGTCTTTAGTCAGAAGAAACGGGACCAGTTCTCGAACCGCTACTTCATACCAAGGCCGGAATTCGCCAGTCCCGGTCGCCACCCAAAGAGGCGGCGATCGGGACTGGACTTTCGCTTCGGGTTCGGGGAAAACGGACTTGCGGCTGCATGACGGGGGGCCGCTACCAAAAAAATCGAGGAGGTCACGATGACGGTCGAAAGCTTGACGGAAAACAAAACGGCCACGGGAAGTGGCGTCAGCCACGGCGACATGGCCAACGCTATCCGGTTCCTATCGGCCGACGCCGTGCAGAAAGCCAACTCGGGCCATCCCGGCATGCCCATGGGCGCCGCGGACATGGCAACGGTGCTGTTCACCCGGTTTTTGAAATTCGATCCGGCACGGCCCGACTGGGCCGACCGCGACCGCTTCGTGCTATCGGCGGGGCATGGCTCGATGCTGCTCTACTCGGTGCTGTATCTCACCGGGTACGCCGACATGACCATGGACGAGATCAAGAACTTCCGCCAACTGGGGGCACGGACCGCCGGCCACCCCGAATATGGCCACGCACAGGGGATCGAGACCACGACGGGGCCGCTGGGCCAGGGCCTGACCACGGCTGTGGGCATGGCGCTGGCGGAACGCATGCTCAATCAGCGCTACGGCGATGATGTCGTCGATCACCATACCTACGTCATTGCCGGCGACGGCTGCCTGATGGAGGGCATCAGCCACGAGGCCATTTCGACCGCCGGCAGCCTCGGCCTTTCCAAGCTCATCGTCCTCTTCGACGACAACGACATCTGCATCGACGGGCCCACCGACATGACCGTCCGCGACGATCAGCCGGCCCGGTTCGCGGCCAGCGGCTGGCATGTCCAGTCCGTCGACGGCCACGATGGGGAAGCGCTGGCCGAGGCCATTGCCGCGGCCAAGGCCAACGACAAGCCGTCGATGATCGCCTGCAAGACGGTGATCGGTTACGGCACGCCGACCAAGGCGGGAACGTCATCAACCCATGGCTCACCCCTGGGCGACGACGAGATCGCCGGCGCGCGGGAGAAACTGGGTTGGCCTCACGGCCCCTTCGTCGTTCCCGACGACGTGCTCGGTGCCTGGCGCGCCGCGGGTGGCCGCGGGGCCGAGGCGCGGGAGGCCTGGGAAGGCCGACTTTCGGCCCTCGATGCCGGGCGCCGTGCCGAATTTGAACGGGGCGTGGCAGGGGGGCTGCCCGACGGCTGGGAAGGGGCACTGAACGCCCACAAGGCCAAATGTTCGGAGGAGAAGCCCGGTTGGGCGACCCGAAAGGCCTCGGGCGAGGCCCTGACTGTGCTGACGGGCGTGATCCCTGAACTTGTCGGCGGCTCCGCCGACCTGACCGGATCGGTCAATACCAAGACGCCAACCACCACACCGGTAAGCCGTGACGATTTCTCGGGTTCCTACATCCATTACGGGGTCCGCGAGCACGGCATGGGGGCGATCATGAACGGGATGGCGCTGCACGGCGGGTTCATCCCCTACGGCGGCACCTTCCTGGTCTTCGCAGACTACATGAAGGGGGCGATCCGGCTGTCGGCGCTGATGAAACAGCGGGTGGTCTACGTGCTGACCCACGACTCCATCGGCCTCGGCGAGGACGGACCCACCCACCAGGCGGTGGAGACGGTGGCGACCCTGAGGGCGACTCCCAACTTCAACGTCTTCAGGCCCTGTGATGCGGTCGAGGCGGCGGAGTGCTGGGCCCTGGCCCTGACCAACACCGACACGCCGTCGGGCATGGTACTGAGCCGCCAGGGTGTGCCGACGGTGCGTACCGAACACACGGACGAGAACCTCTCGGCCCGGGGCGGCTACGTGCTGGCCGAGGCAGAGGGCGGGGATCGCGCGGTGACCCTTTTCGCCACCGGTTCCGAGGTCGCGGTGGCGTTGGCGGCGCGGGATGTACTTCAGGGCGAGGGGACGCCGACGGCGGTGGTCTCGATGCCCTGCTGGGAACTGTTCGATGCCCAGGATGAAGCCTACCGCAAGACGGTGCTGGGGCCGGCGTCGGTCCGGGTCGCCGTCGAAGCGGCGATACGCATGGGCTGGGATGCCTATATCCGGCCCCACGGCGGCTTCGTCGGCATGGGCGGCTTCGGTGCCTCGGCGCCGGCTGAACAATTGTTCGAACATTTCGGCATCACCGCTGAAAAGGTGGTGGAGGCAGTGAAGGCGCGCCTGTAAATTGGGCGCATAGTAACCATATAGGTGTGGGGGCCGGACCGGGCGGGTCCGGCCCGCCCATATTTCAGGCACGGAGGATTGCAACAATGGCGCTGGTTTCACTTCGGCAGCTTCTCGATCACGGGGCCGAGAACGACTACGGCATGCCGGCCTTCAACATCAACAACATGGAACAGATGCTGGCGATTATGACGGCGGCTGAAAAGACCGACAGCCCGGTGATCATGCAGGCCAGCCGCGGAGCCCGCAATTACGCCAACGACACGGTGCTTCGCCACCTGATCATGGCCGCCGCCGAAATGTACCCGGACATCCCCATCTGCATGCACCAAGATCATGGCAACAACGCCCAGACCTGCATGTCGGCGATCGCCAACGGCTTTTCGTCGGTGATGATGGATGGTTCCCTTGAGGAAGACGCCAAGACCCCGGCGTCCTACGAATACAACGTCGACATCACCCGCAACGTCACCAACATGGCGCACATGGTCGGCGTTTCCGTCGAGGGAGAGCTCGGATGTCTCGGCTCGCTCGAGACCGGCGAGGGCGACAAGGAGGACGGCCACGGCTTCGAGGGCAAGCTCGACAAGGACATGCTGGTCACCGACCCCGACGAGGCGGCGGACTTCGTCAAGAAGACAAAATGCGATGCCCTCGCGGTCGCCATCGGCACCTCCCACGG
>JAJFIG010000472.1 GCA_021775195.1 Rhodospirillales bacterium
CCAGCCCGCGTCCCGCCTGGGACTGAAGAAGGGCCAGACCATCACGGTGGAGCAGGCGATTCTGGCGATAGTCACCAAATCGGCAAATGACGTCGCCGCCATGATCGCCGAGAATCTCGTCGGCAGCGAACGCAAGTTTGCCCTGCGCATGACCGCCCAGGCCCGAAAGTTGGGAATGAGCCGAACCATTTTCCGCAACGCCTCCGGCCTTCCCCACCGCGGACAGCAAAGCACCGCCCGCGACATGGCGGTTCTGGCGCGCCGGCTGCTAACGGACTTTCCGAAGTATTACGGATATTTTTCGACAGCGAGCTTCACCTTTGACGGTATCCGCCACAAGAATCACAACAAACTCCTGGCCACCTACAACGGTACGGACGGCATCAAGACCGGTTATATTCGCGCTTCCGGCTTCAATCTCGTGGCTTCCGCCAAGCGCCAGAACCAAAGGATCATCGGGGTATTGTTCGGCGGGCGCTCGCCACGGGCCCGCAATCGCCAGATGGTCAGACTTCTCGACAAGGGTTTTCATAAGCTCAACGTCACCGTCATGGCGGCAAAAAGCACGCCTAGTCCACGGTCGGCCACCAAAAAACCACGGCGGGTGAAGAAAAGTAATCCGCCGACCGCCCCCGTGATCGCCGCATCGACGCGGTCGACAAAGCCCAAGCCGCGCTGGGGTATCCAGGTCGGGGCCTATCACCGATATGCGCCGGCTCACCAACTCGCGGCCAAAGTCTCGGCCAAATTCCCAAGTCTGCTGGAAGACGGAATTATCAAGGTCTCGCCGCTCAAATTCCGCAAACGCCGGTCCGTCTATCGGGCACGCATCCTGGGCCTGACGAAAAAACAGGCCTATCGAGCCTGCCGGGTACTCAAGAAACGCGAAATGGACTGCATGGAAATGCGCCTGCGGGACGTTCAGTTGGCCGCGTTGCAGGGCTAATACCAACCTACCGCTGCCGGCATTGCCGCGCTCCCCTCCTCTCCAATTTCTTTCAACCCACCGACGAAGCCAGGACGGCGCCCCTGGAGGCCATGAAATAGAGGCCGAGATGATGGGTCACGGCCTGTGGGTGGGATGCGGTTTCCGGCAATCCCAGGGACAGGGCGACGTCCCGGGGAAGGTCGTAGGTGGCGCAGCCGGGTTCATAGACGGCGATGTCCCGTAGCGTCGGCATCATGCCGTGATTGCGCGCCGACAACATGGTCAGGACGAAATCCATAACGCAGATATCGGTACAGATGCCGACCACGACGATGGCCTCCAGGCCGTTGTCGTTGACCCAGCGGACCATGAGGTTCTCCCCGTTGTCCACCTCGGTGGCGCCGACGAAACCGTTGATGCAGTCCTTGCGGATCAGCGTCGCCTGGGGACAGTCGTCAAGCCAGGCCAGTTCCGGCACCAGTTCCTCCTCGCCGGTGCCCGCCTCGCAGTGGGGAGGATAGGGCGGCTCGGGCTTGCCCGGCTCGTGGGTATCCAGGAAGGCGGCGATAGGCGATCCCCGTTCGGCGAACGCGCGCGCGAGACGGTCGGTTTCCTCGACCATTCGGCTGACCTGCGCGTTGGGTGTCGGCGGCGCCAGATTGCCGGCCCCGACGGTGGCGAACCCGTTGACCTCGTCGACAACGACGAGGCCGGACTTGCGGCCGCTGGCATCGAACACGTTCAGCACCACCGGCAGGTGCGCTTCAACGGCCTCCAGGACCGCCGCCTCGGATCCTGTTTCGCTCATGATACGGCCTCCTCCCGACGCTCTTCGACAACCGCGGGCACAGCCATTACGAGGACGCGGCCTGATTCTGCCAAATCGCCACGGAGGTCGGGCTGATCTTATCGATGGCAAAAAGGTCCGTCGCCATGAACACAACGTTGATCTTCTTGCCCACGCGCGACGCCTCCAGGACCTCCACGAAGTTGGTGTTCCAGTTCTTGTCGTGGGCGAGGTTCTGCTGGCTCTTGGAAATGGGACTGCCCGTCGATATCTGGAACCCGAAAGGCTCGAAATGGATGCAGGTCACGTTCTCCGCCGCACTGGCCAGGGTCTCGAAGTAGTCATCGGGAATAATGTCCACCTGTTCAATCGAGTGGCAAGAGAACATGAGGACGTTCCTGTATCCCTTCAGAAAGGAAAAGTCCGGCTTGCGGTGGTTGAAAGGGCACGTCCTTATGTCCAATTCCGGCACCAGGGCCGCGAGTTTTTCGGTGACCGTCCTGCCGCTTTCGGCGAACTCGCCGGCAAAGTACGTCACCTCGGTCGGGCCGCCGTTGAAATAGATTTCGAAAATGTTCCGGCCCAGTCCGCTACCGAGATCGACGATGCAGTCGTGCTCCTCGCGGCAAAGGTCGACGACCCACTTGGCCGGAATTCCGGTCATATCCGTATAGGCGGGGACAACCAGTTCCGCTCCGCGAAGGCTGGACTCCCAAAACGACGCGACGCCGGTCGGAAGGGTCTCGAACCGCTCATGTTGGCGCGGCATCCATTGCGCGTTACCGGAATAGCCCTGTGCGAGAATGTTCCCGCGGCTCCCATCGTCGGTGGGCGAATAATTCATCACCTTGTCGAGGACGAGTTCGTACCGGCGTTCCCATGATTCCATCGTCTTGAGGATGCGGTAGGGATTTGTCTCACCCTTCGCGATGAGGGATTCGACGAACTGGAGCCGTACATTCCACGCGATCTCGTAGAAATTCTCGTTGGTTACCTCGAACACGGTCGCGGATGGTTTCGGGGTGGTTTTCTTGCCCATGGCAGCTTCCAGTGATCATGCCCCGGCGGGTCGCCCGGTCTATTCCAGGGCTATCCCAAATCGGGCGGCTCGAGCCCACAGGCCGTGAGTTGCCCGACCAGCGTCTCCTTCAACCGTGCCAGCCCTTCTTCGCTGGACGATTCACAACGGGCAACCAGAACCGCCTGGGTATTGGACGCCCGCAGCAGCCACCAGCCGTCTTCCGACTGCACCCGGACCCCGTCGATGTCGATGATCGAGATTCCATCGACGTCCCGGAGAGCCTGTTTGACATCCTCGATGACCTGGAATTTCCGCGATTCCTCGCACGGAAAACGGAGTTCCGGCGTATTGACCATGGCCGGCAGGCCATCGCGCAGTTCGTCCAGGCTTTCCTCGGCGCCATTGATGACCGAGAGCAGGCGCACGGCGACGTAGAGGGCGTCGTCGAAACCGTAATAACGGTGCCCGAAAAAGATGTGGGCACTCATTTCCCCGGCCAGGGGGGCCCCGGTCTCCGCCATTTTGCTCTTGATCAGCGAATGGCCCGTACGCCACATAAGCGGCTTTCCCCCCATGCGCGCGATCTCATCAAAAAAGACCTGGCTCGCCTTGACGTCGGCGATGATGGTAGCGCCCGGCAGGTCCTTGAGCACGTCCCTGGCCAGGATCACCAGCAACTGATCGCCCCACAGGACACGGCCCTGGGAATCGACGACGCCGATGCGGTCGCCATCGCCGTCGAAGGCAATACCCAGGTCACAACCCTCGGCGGCCACCGCTTGCTTCAGCTGGTCCAGATTTTTTTCCACTGTCGGGTCGGGGTGATGGGCGGGAAAGGTGCCGTCGATCGTCTCGTTGAGAAGCACCTGTTTCCCCGGAAGTCGGGAAGTGAGCATCTGAACGGCTTCGCCAGCGGCTCCGTTTCCTGGATCCCAGGCCACGGAAAGCGTTTTCCCGTCCTCGAAATCCTGGAGCATCCTGTCCACGTAGTCCTTCATGACCGGTCGGTCGATGACCTCACCCGTGCCCGACGTGAACGCGCCCGACGCCGCTATCCGGCCCAGCTCCTGGATTTGTTCGCCAAAGAACGACGCGTTCTGAAGTCCCATTTTGATGCCGTTGTATTCCGGCGGATTATGGGACCCGGTGATCATGACTCCCGCATCGGCATCCAGGGTCTTGGCGGCGTAATAGAGCATCGGGCTCGGACCCAGCCCGACCCTGTAAACGGTCAGTCCACAGGCCACGAGACCATCGACCATGGCCGATTCCAGATCGGGCGAGCTCAGCCGTCCGTCATAACCGACGGCAACGGAGCGCCCGCCTCCCCCGGCAACGACCGTACCGAACGCTCGACCGATGGCCGTCACATCCCCGGCATTCAGCGTCTCGCCGACGACGCCGCGGATGTCGTATTCGCGAAGGATCGTCGGGTCCAGGGTACGCGCCTCAGACATGGTTATTCCTGTTCCAGGGTGGAAGGTGTCGCCCGGCCGACGCCGGTATAACGAAACCCGACCGCCAGCATCTCGCCGGGATTGTAGATGTTTCTCAAATCCACGAGCACCGGCTCTTTCATCAGCGACATGACGCGCTCGAAATCGAGGGCACGGAACTGGTTCCATTCGGTGATGATGGTCAGGGCATCGGCATCGACCATCGTATCGTAGGCGTCATCGCACCACTCCACGCCGTCGATCATCGTCTTCGCTTCTTCCATTCCCTGCGGGTCGTAGGCCCTGACCGTGGCGCCCGCCGCCCTTAGCGCCGGAACAATTTGCAGGCTCGGGGCATCGCGCATGTCGTCTGTATTCGGTTTGAAGGTAAGGCCCAACACCGCGATTGTCTTGCCATCCACCGAGCCGTCGCAAGCGGCAATGATCTTCTCCGCCATCTTCGCTTTTCGAGTTTCGTTGATTTCGACCACGGTCTCGACGATTTTCAAAGGACTGCCGACGCTCTGCGCCGTACGCACCAACGCCAAGGTATCCTTGGGAAAGCACGAG
Source organism: Rhodospirillales bacterium (assembly GCA_021775195.1). Classification (GTDB taxonomy): domain Bacteria; phylum Pseudomonadota; class Alphaproteobacteria; order Rhodospirillales; family 2-02-FULL-58-16; genus JAJFIG01. The sequence goes on from JAJFIG010000472.1 coordinate 4,743, forward strand.
CCGCCGTAACCGGGACCCGCATGCAGGAACTTGCCGCCGATGCGTTGGTCCAGACCGATCCCCTTCGCCACTTCCTGCACATCGGCACCCACGTTTTCGCATAGGTCGGCGATTTCGTTGATAAAGGTGATCTTGGTGGCAAGGAAAGTGTTGGACGCGTACTTGATCAGTTCCGCCGTCGGGCGCGAGGTAAAGACGATGGGTGTCTCGATCAGGAACAAGGGCCGATAGAGCTGGCGCATGACTTCATTGGCACGCTGGCTGCCGCTGCCGATCACGACCCGATTGGGGCGCATGAAGTCGTTGATCGCCGATCCCTCGCGAAGGAACTCGGGGTTGGAAACAACGTCGAATTCCGCGCCCGGGCGTTCTTCAAGTACGATCCGTTCGATTTCGTCACCGGTTCCCACCGGTACCGTCGACTTGGTCACGATCACCGTATAGTCGTTCATCGCCGCGGCGATTTCCCTCGCCACACCATAGACGAAGGACAAATCGGCGTGGCCGTCGCCACGACGGCTAGGGGTGCCAACGGCGATGAATACCGCCTCGGCCCCGTTGACGGCCTCCCGAAGGTCGGTGGTGAAGGACAGCCGCCCCGAGGCCACGTTGTTGGCCATCAGGTTTTCCAGTCCGGGCTCGTAGATCGGGACTTCACCCTGGTTCAGGCGGTCGATCTTGTCCGAATCAGTGTCAACGCACACGACATTGACTCCGAATTCGGAAAAGCACACCCCGGAAACAAGCCCCACGTATCCGGTACCGATCATCGCGATGCGCATGGATTGATCCTTGTTTGCTTTAGGCTCTTGTCAGGGAGGGCAGCACCCGGCGGAGCGATGCCCAAATTCGGGAACCAGTTCTAAACATACCCTCTCAGCATCTCCCGAATATCATCCTCGAACTCTTCGTGAGCCAGGGCGAAGGCCACGTTGGCCTCCAGAAACCCCAGCTTGTTGCCGCAGTCGAAGCGCCGCCCCTCGAACCTGAGGCCATGGAAGGGTATGTCGCCGATGGTTCGGGCCATGGCGTCGGTGAGCTGGATTTCGTTGCCCGCCCCCTTTTCCTGCCGCTCGAGATGGGAAAAGACCTCGGGTTGGAGAATGTAGCGCCCGATGATCGAGAGGGTAGATGGAGCGTCCTCGGGGTTGGGTTTTTCCACCAGCCCCTTTGCCCGGGCCAGCCGGCCATCATCTTCGACCACGTCCAGTATGCCATAGCGCATGGTATGTTCGCGGGGAACGTCCTCGGTGGCGACCAGATTTCCTCCGATCTCCTGGTAGACTTCCATCATCTGCTTGAGGCACCCGGGCTCGGCAAGGATCAAGTCGTCGGCCAAAAGAACGGCGAAGGGTTCACCTCGGACGAAGCTGTTCGCGCACCATACCGCGTGACCAAGACCCAATGGCTGTTGCTGGCGGGTTGAATAAATCCGCCCCGGCCTTGGCATGGAGACCCGCAGTGCCTGCAGGGCCTCCATCCTGCCCCGTTCCTCCAGCGTATGTTCAAGCTCGAAGCCGTGGTCGAAATGGTCCAGCAGGACGCCTTTTCCGCGCCCCGTGATGAAAATGAATTCCTCGATCCCGGCGTCCCGGGCTTCCTCGACCGCGTACTGAATCAAGGGCTTGTCGACGACCGGCAGCATTTCCTTCGGCATGGCCTTGGTTGCCGGCAGAAAGCGCGTTCCTAACCCGGCGACCGGAAATACCGCCTTGCGCACAGGCTCGACCATCAGTATCTCCTTAATGGATTAATCAACCCTAGTCGTGTCTCGGCCATAGAGCGGCGCGGCCTTTGTGCCACAGCCCGCCAGCGCGGGCAACCCGCGTTAAACCACCGTCCCCGGGCGGCGGTCTATACATCCGATACAGGCCTCAAATTCCGTCATTTGCGCTCTTTGCTAGCGGCCCAACAAAACGTCCTTCGCCTGATTGATTTTCGCCGCCAGGTACGTAGAGCCCCCATGGTCCGGATGGATTCCGGCAATAAGCCGGTGGTGGGCTTCTTTTATGGCCGCCGCATCGGCGTCCGGCTCAAGACCAAGGATTTCAAAGGCTTCGCCACGGGTCATTGCTGCGGACCCGCCCGTGCCGGCACCGGCCTGCGCACCGTCATTACCCGCATCCCGGCCCGTTTCCCGCCAGTCTGCGTGAGCCCGGTCGAGAAAGGCCTCCAGGACCTGCGCCGACTGCTGGTCCTCGACCCAGCAGGTCTTCAGAAGATCAATCAATTCGTCCAGGGACAGGTCGTTCAGATCCCGGCCGGTAAACGGTCCCTTGATCACCTCGCCGGACATCGTTCCGCTGTCATGGTCAAGGTGCATGCGCAGGAATTGGGTTTCGACCTCCGATGTCTGCCCTGTCCCCGCTCCCGGCCCTCCGGCTCCGCCGGCCGCCATGCGCGAGAAATTCTTGGCTGTCCGGGCCAGCGATCGCAGGCGCATGAACCAGGGCAACAACGCCGGCAGGGTCATCAGGGCCCATCCCAGCCGCCCCGTAACCGCGAAGAAGACGGCAACGGCGACAATCAGGCCGATGGCCAGGACCTTGATGACCTTGATCAGGGTTTTGGGATTTGCGGTAACGAACCATTTGCCTGCTAGCAGGAACCCGGCAAGCAGGGCGACGCCGAGTATGAAATAGGGAAGCACGCCGTCACCCTTTCCGGGAACCGCTATCGGTCACCTGATGGGCGATTTTCAAGACATCGCCACCCCGGCGTTTGGCCAGGTCTTCAAGGGCACGACAGCCGCCGGCGGCGAACACGGCAACAGCATTCAGCAGATTCCTGAGAACGTTCGGGCTGTTGGCATCGAAGCGGCAATAGGCACCGTTGCTCAAGCGTGCCACCTGCTGGAACGCGAAGGCGGCAATGGGGTCGTCCCCCTCGTGGAACATGAACGCGGGCACCCCCAAAAGGCCCATCTCACCAGCCAGGGCGCCAAGCTTGTCCACGTCCTCTTCCATGCAGTCCCCGACGAAAACCACCGCATTGACCGGCTTCTCTTTGGTTTCGTTGATGGCGTGATGCAGGATCTTGCCCACCTGGGTTTGCCCGGCCAGACAGAACACCGAGGTCATGAGACGTAGGAGTTCGGCCGATTCCGTGAGCCAGGAACTGACCTTGAATTCACCGAAGCCCCGATAGAAGGCAAGCTGAATTTCCAGGCCACCCAGTGCCGCCGTTTCGGCGAACATCTCGCCCTGGATCTGCGATGCGCGATCCCACATCGGCTGGCGGCTGGCCGTCGCATCCATGGCAAAGATCAACCGCCCGCGTTCGCCGGCGGCCTTGTTGACCGCCGTCGTCGCCACCTTTTGCAGGAAGGCCTCAACGTCCGTGGTTGACGACTTGTCAACGGGTAGCTTGCTGTCTTTATTTGCCATCAGCCAAAAGGTAATCCCTGGAGCGCGAACCTGCCAGTCACGAAAGGCGAATGAATTCAAGCAGGGTACGCACCTCCTGGCGGCCCGCGACATGCGAGAGATTGAGCCCATTGGCAACATCGGCCTCGCGGAGATCCATCATGGTCAGCCCTTTCAGGAAAAGTTCCCGATAAACAACCCGCTCGCCGAAGCCCGGAATCGTTCGAAAACCGATCCGGCGGGACAGTTCGCTCAATGAATCGGCCATACTCTGCTTGTTGTGGGCATGAAGGTTGCTCAACCGGTTCCGCATCACGATCCAGTCCATGGGAATCCGTTTGCGTTTTGCCCGTTTCAGCTTCTGTGCCCAGACCATTTCCGCGTAATGGCTTGGACCGGAGATCGACTGATCACCGGCTTCCACCCGCGCCAGCACATCAAGATCGACATAGCTGTCATTGAGCGGCGTGATCAGGGTGTCCGCGAACCGGTGCCCCAGGCGCCCGAGATTGGTATCGTTCCCCGGTGTGTCGATCACCAGCACGTCGTGGGCTGGCCTGAGGCGGTCGATCAATCCCTGCAGGTGTTCCTCTTCCTCCGCTTCTGCGGCGTTCAGGTCCTTATTCGAGCTTGCCTCGGCAGCCACGTGCTCGGGCATGGGGAGATCGATCCCGGCGGCCTCAATGTAAGCACCGCGGTTCTCCAGATACCGGGTCAATGTCCGTTGACGGACGTCAAGGTCGATGCTCGCAACCGAGTGCCCCTGACGCAGGAAACCGACGATCAGGTGCATGGCGGTCGTGGACTTGCCACTGCCGCCTTTCTCGTTACCGATGACGATGATATGGGCGCCGTCGTTGCTCATCGCTCACCCTACACTCAAGCGGGACGTAACCATACAGCCGTATCGTGAAACACGGCGCCTCCGTCCGGCGGCGCCGATTCGGCGCTTACCAGGACGTTGATGCCCATCCCTTCCTCGAAGGCGGCGTTGGGCCATATGCCCTCGACAATGGTCACTCCCCGCTGCAGCCCATCGAAAGGCTTCGCATGTACGACGACCGAGCCCCGCCGGTTGCCGACCCGGACTCGTGCGCCCTCCGTCAGTCCCAGGTCATTGCAGTCATCGGGATGGATGAGCGCCGTCGGCCTGCCCTCGCGCTTTTTCGACGTCGGGGTCTCGGTAAAGGTCGAATTGAGGTATTGCCGCGCCGGCGCC
>JAJFIG010000473.1 GCA_021775195.1 Rhodospirillales bacterium
CCCGGGTGTGGACGGTGGCGGCGGTGTTGCTGGTGGTGCCGGCCTTGGCGGCGCCCCTCCCCTACGCCCTGTTCGACGACTTCAACGCCGCCCAGACCGAGACCTTCACCAATTTCCAATACGCCCTCGCTCCGCCCACGGTCGTTGCCGCCGGGGCCATGGTGATGGCGGCGCTCCGCCACCGCGCCCGGGGCGATGCCTTGCCCTGGCGCGAGCCCGCGTTCCTGTGCCTGGCGCTTTCGGTCCTGGTCTTCGGCATCGGCGGCGTGCTCGGCCTTTTCGTCGACGGCACCGACACCCGCACCCCCGGCCACTATCACGGTGTCCTCGGCGGCATCAACCTGGCCTTCATGGGTCTGTTCCTGACCTTCTTCCTGCCCCTCCTGGGCCGGAGCGTGGCCTGGACCCGGGTCATCTATGTGCAGATCTACCTCTACGCCTTCGGCCAGGCCTTGCAGAGTCTCGGCCTGTTCCTGGCCGGCGGCTACGGGGCGCCGCGCAAAACCGCCGGCGCGGATCAAGGCCTGGAGGGGATCGGCGCCATCGCCGGCATGGCCCTGAACGGCATCGGCGCCCTGATCGCGGTGATCGGCGGCATCCTCTTCATCTGGACCGTGGGAGCGGCCCTGTTGCGCACGCTGGACCGGGAAAGTTAGCCTCCACAAAATTAATGTCGTCGTTGGGCACTTCCGACCTATATGGTTGAGACCAAGGCTCTTGAAGGGAAGGGGAAGCACGCGCGTGCCCGAAAGCCTGTCCAGCACCGGGGACCTCTCCGAGAACGCTACCGCCGCGCCGCCGGGTGAAACCGCGCCGGCAGTCTCGCCGGCCTCGCCCGAGGCCGTCGCCGTCGCCTCGCGCGTCCGCGATTACGCCCTTCTTCTCAAGCCCCGGGTCAAGTCCCTGGTGGTCTTCACCGGCATCGTCGGCATCGTCATGGCGCCGGGCGCCATCGATCCTCTGGCAGCGGTCGCCGCGGTCCTGTGGATCGCCGTCGGCGCCGGTGCCGCCGTCGACTTAAAAATGTGGTACGACCGCGACATCGACCTGCAGATGGTGCGCACCCCGCGCCGCCCCATCCCCGCCGGGCGCATGGTGCCGGGCCGGGCCCTGGCCATGGGAGTCATCCTGTCGGTGGTCTCCGTCGCCGGCATGGTGCTCACCGTCAATCCCATGGCCGCGGTCATGCTCGCCGTGACCATCGCCTTCTACGTCTTCATCTACACCATGTGGCTGAAACGCCGCACGCCCCAGAACATCGTCATCGGCGGCGCTTCCGGCGCTTTTCCGCCAATGATCGGGTGGGCCGCCGTCACCGGTGACGTCAGCATCGATTCGGTGGCCCTGTTCGCCATCATCTTCATGTGGACGCCACCCCACTTCTGGGCCCTGGCGCTCTACCGCTGCGGCGACTACGCCAACGCCGGGGTGCCCATGCTGCCCGTGGTCGCCGGGGTGCGCGCCACCAAGAAGCAGATCATCGTCTATAGCCTGCTCCTGGTCCCGGTTACCCTGCTGCCTGTCTTTACCGGCATGTCGGGGCTACTTTACGGGACCGCCGCCCTGATCCTGGGAGGCTGGTTTCTGCGCCATGCCTTCCGCGTCTGGGGCGACGACACCGACAAGGCGGCGCGCCCCATGTTCTTCTTTTCCATCATCTACCTGTTCCTGATCTACGTCTTCCTGCTCATCGACCGGGCCGTCCAAGTTCTCATTTAGAACCATGCCCCCCTCGCCCTACCACCAACTGGAAGACCGTGTCCGGCGCTTCTCGGCCCTCGACGACGTCGCTGCCATCCTCGAATGGGATCTCGCCACCATGATGCCGCCGGGCGCCGCCGACGGACGCAGCGATCAGGTCGCCGCCCTCAAGGCCGTGCGCCATGGCATGCTGACGGCGCCCGAGATGGGCGATCTCATCGCCGCCGCCACCGCCGAGACCGGCCTCGACCGATGGCAGACCGCCAACCTACGGGAGATAAAGCGAAAATGGGCCCACGCCACGGCCCTCGACGAGGCCCTGGTCACCGCCCTGTCAAAGGCGGTCTCGGCCTGCGAGATGGCCTGGCGCCAGGCCCGCGCCGACGCCGACTTCGCCACCGCGCGTCCCCATCTGGAACGGCTTCTCGGCCTCATCCGCGAAGTCGCCGCCGCCAAGGCCGACGCCCTCGGCCTCGGCGCCTACGACGCCCTCCTCGACGAATTCGAGCCCGGCGGCCGCGCCGACGAGATCGACGCCGTGTTCCGCGACCTGGGGGATTTTCTGCCCGGCTTCCTTGGCCAGGTGCTGGAACGCCAGGCGGCCGCCCCGCCGGCCCGGGTTCCCCGGGGGCCTTTCCCCATCGACAGGCAGCGGGCCCTCGCCGTGCGCCTGATGGAGGTCATCGGCTTCGACTTCGATTACGGCCGCCTCGACGTCAGCCATCATCCGTTCTGCGGCGGCACCGTCGACGACGTCCGCATCACCACCCGCTACGACGAGGACGATTTCACGTCGGGCCTCATGGGCGTCCTCCACGAGACCGGCCACGCCCTCTACGAGCGCGGCCTGCCCCGGGAATGGCGGGGCTGCCCGGTGGGCGAGGCCCTGTCCACCAGTATCCACGAAAGCCAGTCCCTGCTGCTCGAGATGCAGGTCTGCCGGTCGCGGGGGTTTCTCGGTTTCGCCGCCCCGGTCATGCAAGAGGCCTTCGACGGCGACGGCCCGGCCTGGGACGCCGACAACCTTTACCGCCATTACACCCGGGTCACCCCCGGATATATCCGGGTCGACGCCGACGAGGTCACCTACCCGGCCCACGTCATCCTCCGCTATCGCCTGGAGAAGGCGATGATCGCCGGCGACCTGATGCCCGCCGACCTTCCCGGGGCCTGGAACGAGGGCATGGAGGACCTACTCGGCCTGACCCCGCCCAGCGACGCCGAGGGCTGCCTGCAGGACGTGCACTGGTACGACGGCGCCTGGGGGTACTTCCCCACCTACACCCTGGGCGCCATGGCCGCGGCCCAGATCTTCGACGCCGCCCGCCGCGCCGACCCGGCAATCGAGCCCGGCATCACCGCCGGCGACTTCCGGCCCCTCTTCACCTGGCTCGGCGCCGCCGTCCATTCCAAGGGCGCCCTCCTGTCCTCCCGCGAGCTCCTAACCGAGGCCACCGGACGGCCCCTCGACCCGGAAATCTTCAAGACCCATCTCGAGCGCCGCTACCTGGCCTGAAGGGCTCGGACCACGACTCCACCAATGGCGGCGGAGTCCGTTCCGGTTTCGGTTTCGGTTTCATAGGCCGAAATGGGCACGAACGAGTGGAATGACTTCCTGCCGAATAAACGTGTCTGTCGATCCGGCAGGGCAACTGTATCGCACGAAAGCCGTTGATTGCTGCTTTTCCGCAAACCGGCAACACGGTTTGGCAAATGTTGAATGCCGATGATTATTGGCACCCACTGTTCGCCGAATCAAAATCTTGTCGTCATATACATGCATCTGTAATATCTAATATCCGGAATAGTTGTGTGCCTATTAGAATTAATTCAAAGAGGCATCTAGATTGTGAGTTGAATTCAAAAAAATTGAATTCCGCTTAATTCTTGGAATACCGATGGACAGCGCCCGGGAGAATGAAATGAACAGAATATGGATTGCTTTTCTTTGCGTTGTGCCCCTCGCGCTCGCCGGATGTGCCTCTCCAATCCTGAAGCCGGGCGAAACGGCGCAGATCGTCGGGGTCACGGTAACAAAGGGGGTGCCCAATCTGGGCACCGAAAACTTGGTAGAAGCCGTAAGGTACAAGACTCAGAACGCCGCCTTTCGATTCTCGGAGCAGGGGCCAGAGAAGACCCTGAAGCTGGATATCACAGGCATGGCGATTTCGAGCCCCGGAAGAGCGCTTCTCGTCGACGGCAGCAGCGTTATCACGGCGAACGTAACCTTGATCGACAAGGCGTCGGGAATGACCGGCGAACCTTTCGTCACCATGGCGCGCATTCCACGTTTGAGTGGCATTATCGGTGCGCTCGCAGCGACGAATGTCGACCCGATCCAGGAAGAGCAACACCTTTCCGGCATGCTTGCTGAAGAGGTAATGAAAAGAATCTATGGCGCAGACTACGCGGAAACGGTCGCATCGCGAATTTCGGCAAAGTCCGTGTCGCCCAAGTACCCCATGAGTTACGAGAAAGCGCGCAGGAAACTCAAGTGTGACCAGATTCGGCGGGACATTGAAAATGAAAAGTTGGAAGCTGAAGAGCGAGGCGAACCGCCCGACGAGTTGATGAAACTGCCTGCGGATTGCAAGGCCTCTATCGGGATTAACCCATCATAGATGAACAACGGAACGGCAATGCTGTCGCGGTGGCATGTACTGTTTCTGGCCGCATGTCTGATTTCCGCCTGTGATACGGTCGGCCAATACGGCGAGACCGAGTACTATTGGCGCATGACGGAGGCAACGCGCGAGCAGGCGTTCAATGACATCATCTTCTGCATGGATTCGGCGGACGCCGCGTTTCAGAGGTACAATGCCAACCAGCAGCCCATCCCTCCGACGAACAATGCAGCCGCCGTCGGGTCCATACTCGCCCATTTCGCCACCACCAATGCCGCCGGCAGTCATGCGACGAGCGCTTATGACAACTGCATGCTTGGACGCGGATACCAATCTTGGACCCTGACAAGCGCCCAGTGGAAGCGGGTCGACGAAATCAGGACCAATGTCGAAAGGGCGGAGATCTTGTCGGTTCTCATGTCGTCACCGCCACACTCCTCCATGACCTTGTATCCCGTCGAAAAGACCAAAGTGTCGGCGACCGCGCTCCCGCTACGGCCGAAGGATAACTAGCCGGCGCGCCGAATGTCGGTTGGGCGGACCCGAACCGGCATGGATGAATTCCCGGGGTACAGGGAATTCTCGCCGAAACCACAATTTGGGTTTCGGGCTCGCAGCCGGTTATCGATTGACGAGCGTTCTATATAGTAATCCATTAATTGCCGCACATATTACTTTATGCCGCTTACAGCGTTGAAATTTCACGCGAATGATATTGGTCGCCGGGATATTCAACCGTTGAACGTGTCGGGATTCTTTACAGGTTCGTGTACCGCCGCGAATTCACCAACATTTTGAAAAAGAACGATAATCCGTGTTTGCGCTGGGAAACTCGTGGAATTAGCCAGAAAAGCGGCGGAATTCCTTACACTCGGGTTCCCATTTCCCAACGACGCTCTAAGCAATTGATTGCAAATTGGAATCATTAACAATTTGGTTCTTGTGGCGCCTGAATCACCGCCGATTGTGTCGGAATTCTTTACACTTTGTGTTTGCCCGCCTGCCCGAGATCACCTTAACACTCTGATTTTAAACAATTAACCAAAATTGGCACGAAACTTGCGTGGCGTTGGGCAAATGCACAAAAAGCACGCGCTCAGCGCGGAAGGGAATCACGCGACGGTACGTACGACAGGCATTTTCAGGGAGGTCGTCAAAATGAAGACGTTTCGGCCGAAATCGGCGCCAATTTTTGCCAAATACGGTTTTCAGGCAATTTTCGGTATTGTTATTGGAGCTCTCGCTCTTTCCGGTATGGAAGCACAGGCGGCTCCCTTCACGACGTATGGTTTCGGCGGAGCCAGCGGCGTTTTCGCGGCAAGCTGCAGCGGCCCGGCCAATGGTGGACTGCCCAACGGCAACATCGTCGACAACAGAATCTTTTTCCCAAATGCGGCAACAGACTGCACGGCCAATCCGCTGACGCCCTCGGCGAACTCGAACTTCGCGTCGGGGAACGTGACCGCATCAGGAACGACGACAACTTCCACATCCCCGCTCGGGTCGATCAGTGGCGCCGCGACGATGAGCACGGCCGCCCAGAATTCGGTGCTGTTTCCGGCCGGATTCACCGACGCCGGCTGGATCGACACGATGCTCGTCTCGAACGGCCCGAATAACGGACTCGTCGCTCAAGCGTCGGTCATGCTCAACGTCACCGGAACGCTGTCGGTGTCGGGCCCCAACGTCGTTGCGCTTCTCCAGCTTGCCGTCAGTTCGGAAGTCGCCGGCAATCCGGCCCTTCACCAACCGTCTTACCAGATACAGGCGCCGGCTCCGATGCTGGTCGTGAACGACATGCTGACCCTCGACATACCGTTCATCATCGGGACCCCATCCCAGTTTCTGGTGCGGGCGATGGCACGGGCGATGACGTCGTCGCAAACCTCGTTCGGCAACAACACGTCCGATGTCAATTTCCTGACCACGGTAACCTGGGGCGGGATCGAAAAAATCACCGTCGGTGGAAACGAGGTAACGACTCCGTGGACGGCCGTCGGCACTGTTTCCGGCATCAACTGGGCCGAGCCGTTCTCCGTCTCCATACCGGAACCCCCGAGCTGGACTTTGTTCGCGTTGCCTTTCCTGCTGATGCTGTTCCGAACCGCGCGGCGCCCTGGGATAGTGGCCACCTGAATCACCGCTACCCAGCCCGCCGTCACACCTCGATTACCAGGTCGGATTTGGGCTTGGCGCAGCAGATCAGCACGCTGCCCTCGTCGGGTTCGTCCAGCGGTTCCTCGACATACTCGACCTCGCCCTCGGTGATCGGGCACAGGCAGGTTTGGCAAATACCGGAGCGGCAGCTGTATTTGGGGTCAAGACCGTGCCGTTCGGCCAGTTCCAGGATGCTCTCGCAGTCCGGGTCCCAGGCAGCGGTCAAGCCGGAGCGCGCGAACGTCACCTGAATCCCTCCCGCCAGTTCCGCCTCCGCCGCCGGCACAACGGTTTGTTGGACCGGCCTGGCTTCGTCCTGGAGGATCGAGCCCGGACCGAAAAACTCGTAGTGAATGCGCTCCTCCACGATGCCCAGGGAAAGCAGACCGCAGTAGAGCGAACGCATGAAGGCCGGCGGTCCGCAGAGATAGAAGTCGTAATTGTCGAAGGGAAGAACCTGCTTCAGGACGTCGATGCTCACGAACCCCCGGCTGTCGAAGTCGCTGCCCTCGGCATCGTCCCCGTCGGGCCGGCTGTAGCACGTGTGCAGGTGGACGTTTTCGTTCTCCCGGGTCAGGCGGCGAATGTGGGTCCCCATGGCATGTTCGCGGCCGTTGCGGGCGCCGTGAATGAACCACACCGGCCGCGATGAGCCGGAATTGACGATCGCGTTCAACATGCTGATCATCGGCGTCAGCCCGACGCCGGCGCTCAGCAGGACGACCGCCCTCTCGCCGTCCGGATCGAGATGGAACTTCCCCCGTGGCGGACTGGCGCGCAGCGTGGTACCGGCGTCGACGTGGTCGTGGAAATAATTCGACGACAGCCCGAGAGGCAACTCGGGCCGATCCGCCGGGGCCGGTTCGCGTTTGATGCTGACACGGTAGTGGTCCGCCGCCGGGGCATCGGAAAGGGAATAGGTGCGCACCACCGGTTCGTCCTCGCCCGGGATATCGAGTTCGAACGTGAGGAACTGGCCGGGCAGGAAGTCGGCCAGCGGCGCGCCGTCCTCCGGCACCAGGTAGAAAGACGTAATGGTCTCGCTTTCCCGCTCCTTGCGCTCGACGGTGAACGGGCGGAAGCCCGGCCGGCCACCGGCCACCGTCTTCGCCTTGGCGAGCCGGTCGGCAAAGGATCCCTTCCAGCCGTGCGACAGCGCCGGAATATGCAGGGCCTTTTCCGTCCTTTCCAGGTTCTCCTTGTCGAAAAACAGGAGATTGCTGACCGCTTCCACAGTCATGCGCGCCGAGTCTCTTTTGACCAGCACGATATCGTCACCGGCGCCCACCTCGCCTTCCTCGAGCACACGGAGGTAGAACCCGACGCGGCCGCTTTCGAGAAAACGGTTCTGAAACCCGTCGACGCCGAATTTGAGTGCCAGCTTGTGGCAGGGAATGCGGGGCTGGGTCACCTCGACCAGCGCCCCGCCGATACGGAACACGTCGCCGATGCAGATCTCGTCGTCGGGCATGCCCTCGACGGTGAAGTTCTCGCCGAACTGGCCGATGGTGAAATCGTCGCGCCCGAGCTCGCCGGCCCAGTATTCATAGTTCTCCTGGGAGTACGCATAAACGGCGCGGAAAGCACCGCCGTGCCCCCAGAGGTCCGCTTGCCCGTCGCCCTCCAGGTTGAGCCTCCGCAGCATGACCCGGCCCTCGACTTGTTCCTTGAAGATGCCCGTGGTCACGGTCTTGCCGTCATGGGGCACGTCCCTGGGCATGGAAACGTTGACCGACCTGAGGCGCATGGGCGGGCCCGGCTCGGGCACCGGCGCCTCGGGGTCGACGGCGCCCAGTTTGTCGAAGACGGGGTGGTATCCCTGAAACCGCCAGGCAAACGGCAGCGCCGCTTCGATGTGGAGAGTTTCCTCGACCTGGAAGGACACGACCCGTTCGGCGCCGGGAAACCGGCTTGCATGTTCCGCCCCCCAGAGGACTTCAGCCTGACCCGCGAGCTGAAGCGTGTCGCCGGTGTCGAAATCCATGAACAGGAGGCCGCATCGCGGATCCACCTCGATGTTGCCCAACGTTGTGAACATGCAGTTGCCCGCATAATCCGGGAAAAGTAGCAGGGTCTCGTGAGCAACGATGACGAAACCGGGCTTGCCGCCACGGTGTGACAGGTCGACGCCGTGGCTCCGGTCATCGGCGTCCTCGGAGAAATGGCTGGCGATGAAGAAGGTGTCGGCGCCGGCGATCAGGGCCGCGTCGGACCTGTTGAGGGCGTTGCCGCGGCGCACCGTTTTTTTGCCGCCGATCGTGTCGATGTCGTCGTCGGGTATGGGCGCGCGGGACTGGATGTAACTGGGGCAGTTGGGAAAACCTTGCCTGACCTCGATGTCGAACGTTCCGTCGCCGAGACGGCCGATTATTCCGTTCACCCGGAATCGGTCGGGGGGATCGAAGGCAAGCCCGAGCGCGCCGATGCCGGCGCCCTCGATCAGCGTCTTGTTCAACGGGTCTCCATAGACCGGCCGCGCCCTGACCGTGAGCCGTCCGGCATCGATTGCCTGGACAAATCCGGGCTTTCCGGCGACGAGCGATGCCCAGGGCCGGCCGCATTCATCGACCGTCGCCACGGTCATGAACGAAAGTCGGGCAAGGACCCCCCGCGCCTGCTCCGGCACGTGATCGAGAATCAGGCGCCGCCCCTTCTTCTCGATCTTTTCGCGAACGCCGAGCCTCGACTGGATCGCCTTCTCGCCACGGTGAAACGGTGATGATTCGTTCGCCATCCCAGGCCCCCCCCTGAAACGCGTGCTGTACTGTGCGCGAGCGTCCGGGGCGTTTCAGGCAACGCCGATCAGCTTCGTCACGCGTCTTCGATCGGAATACCTTAGCGGAAAAGTAAGGAAATCTCAAAAGGGTGCCGGGATCATTAGGCGATCGACGAACAGGGGCGGCGCGGGCGTTGGCCGGGCTGGATTTCGGACCACGGCACCGCTCCTCTCCGCCCCGCTTCCGCAGGCACCGGCCCCCCTAATAAGGTACCGGCCCTCGATCGCCACAGGGGACGCCGATCCGTGAAATACGTCAGCACCCGGGGGACGGCCCCGGTCCTCGCCTTCGACGACATTCCGCTCGACGGGTTCGCCCGCGACGGCGGCCTTTACGTGCCCGAAGCCTGGCCGCGATTTTCCGAGGCCAACATCGGCGCCATGGCCAGCCTGCCCTACCCCGACCTGGCGCTGCGGATCATGGCGCCCTTCGTCGGCGGCGCCCTCGCCGGCCTTGGCTTCGTTAGGTGCCGACGAGTTTCCTGACACGCCTCCGGACGGCAGACCACGACCGTCCCGTCAGGTCCGCCGCGCCAGATAGTGGTCCCGGATCTCGCGTTTCAGGGTCTTGGCGGCGACGTTGCGTGGGAAACTCTCCCAGACGACGGCGTCGGCGATGCGCTGGAACTTGGCGCCGACACGTCCGTTCGTCCACTCGACGAGTTGCCGGGAATCAAGGGACTCGCCCTCCCGCGGGATCACCGCGGCCACCGGCACCTCGCCCCACCTGTCGTCCGGGACGCCGAAGACCGACACCTCGGTGACGGCCGGGTGCTGAACGATGATTTCCTCGATATCCTTGGGATAGACGTTGACGCCGCCGGAGATGATCATGTCCTTGATCCGGTCGACCAGGAACAAGAACCCCTCTTCGTCCACGTAGCCGGCATCCCCCGAATGCAGCCAGCCGTCGACGATGGCGGCGTCCGTCAGCTCCGGGCGCTTGTAGTATCCGGCCATAAGGATCGGACCGCGGCCGCAGATCTCGCCGACCTCGCCCGGCGGCACTTCGTTGCCTTCCTCGTCCAGGATTCGCATCTCGAAGAAGGGCGGGGGCACGCCGACCGAGCCCGCCTTGCGGATGGCGTCGTCCCGGTCGAGGACGGTGACGAAGCCTTCGGTCAGCCCATAGAGCTCGTAGAAGCGGCCGGGAAGTTCCCGGTTGAGCCGGTGCTTGTAATCCAGCATCAGCGGCGCCCCCACGTTCTGCAGCATCCGTAGCGATGCCAGCCGTTCGGGGGTGAATTCCGGGTGGTTGAGCACCGCCATGATCTGCGCCGGCACCATGATGACGTGGGTCACGCCGGCGCTCTCGATCTCGGCGATCACCACCGCGGCATCGAAGGCCCCGTGCAGGATGTAGGTGCAACCCAGGTACATCCAGGGCATGAAGTCCAGCATGGCGCCGTTAAAGACGATGGACCCCGCGTGGAGGACAACGCTTTCCGGCGTCATCCTCCAGGCCGCGGCGAAGAGCGTGCAATAATGGGCGCGCACGTAGTGAGTATGAACGATGCCCTTGGGCGCCCCCGTCGTGCCACTGGAATACATGATGTTGAAGACGTCGTGATCACCGAGCTCGACGCTTGGCGGTTCGCCATCCGAGGTTCCGACGACGAAATCCCGATACGTTCGAAACCCATCCGGCGCCGTTTCCACGCCGAGCAGAACATAGCGATCGTCGGCGATCGCCGGCAGGTCGCCGCGGATCCGCTCCAGGCCCTTCCGGAACGAGCCGTCGGCAAGGACGAGAACGGTATCCGAATCGGCCAGCAGCGTCGTCAGTCCCCCTTCCTGGAGAAGCGGGCTGGCGGGGACGATCACGATCCCCGTCTTCGCCGCCGCCCAGTACATGAGGACCAGCTCCAGGCAGTTGGGAAGCACTGTCGCGACCTTGTCTCCCTTCGCCAAGCCGGCACCCAGCAGGGCATTCGCGAGCCGGTTCACCCGGCCGTTGAGCTGGTGGTAGGTCAGGCGCTCGGCGCCGACCACCAGCGCCAGATGGTCCGGGCGGTAGTGGGCATGC
Organism: Rhodospirillales bacterium; assembly: GCA_021775195.1. Classification (GTDB taxonomy): domain Bacteria; phylum Pseudomonadota; class Alphaproteobacteria; order Rhodospirillales; family 2-02-FULL-58-16; genus JAJFIG01. The sequence continues at coordinate 11,285 of JAJFIG010000473.1, forward strand.
CGCGGCAGCAGGGTCCCTATGTTCATCGCGTCCTCCCCCTGTTGTTCCGTGCCCCCCCTATGGAGGCGCATCCGAACGGTGTCGTCAAGGCACCGGCACCCACTCATGCACGGCGGCGCCGTCCCGATTCGAGCCCCGAACACGGCCCCTCACCGCCCCGCTTGCACGGGCACCGGCCCCTCTATAAGGTACCGGCCCTCGATCGCCACAGAGGACGCCGGTCCGTGAAATATGTCAGCACCCGGGGGACGGCCCCGGTCCTCGCCTTCGACGACGTTCTGCTCGCCGGGCTCGCCCGCGACGGCGGCCTCTACGTGCCCGAAGCCTGGCCGCGGTTTTCCGACGCCGACATCGCCGCCATGGCAGGCCTGCCCTACGCCGACCTGGCTGTACGGATCATGGCGCCCTTCGTCGGCGGCGCCCTCGCCGAGGCCGACATCGCCGCCATGGCGGCCGACGCCTACGGGCGCTTCGACCACCCCGACGTCGCGCCGTTGAAACCCCTGGGCGAGAACGAGTGGCTGCTCGAGCTGTTCCACGGGCCGACGCTGTCGTTCAAGGACTACGCCATGCAGGTGGTCGGGCGCCTGTTCGACCACGTGCTCAGGGCCCGCGGCCAACGGGTGACCATCGTCGGCGCCACCTCCGGCGATACCGGCTCGGCCGCCATCGAGGCCTGCCGGGACCGCGACTCCATCGAGATATTCATCCTTCATCCCGAGGGCCGGGTTTCCGACATCCAGCGCCGCCAGATGACCACGGTGGCCTCGGCCAACGTCCACAACATCGCCATCCAGGGGACCTTCGACGACTGCCAGAACCTGGTAAAGGGCATGTTCA
>JAJFIG010000474.1 GCA_021775195.1 Rhodospirillales bacterium
CGGCGATCGAGGCCGACGCGCAGGCTGTTCCCGAGGCGCTCAGTCCAGTCGTCAAGACGCTGGGTGGCGTCCTCGACTAGGCGGCGCAGGTTGGGCAGGCCGCGGGCCAGTCCCTCGAGGCGGGTGCGGTTTTCGGACAGCAGGCGGGTGGTGGCGGTGGTCAGGCGGTTGCCGTCGTCGAGGACCTGGGCGAGCAGCTCCATGCGGACGGGCACGGCCATCTCGGCGGCGGCGGTGGGCGTCGGCGCGCGGCGGTCGGCGGCGAAATCGATCAGGGTAACGTCGGTCTCGTGGCCGATGGCGGAAATAAGGGGAATGGCGCTGGCGGCGGCGGCGCGGACCACCGATTCCTCGTTGAAGGCCCAGAGGTCCTCGAGGCTGCCGCCACCGCGGGCGACGATGAGCAGATCGGGACGCGGCACCGGCCCGTCGGGCGCCAAGGCATTGAAGCCCTGGATGGCGGCGGCGATCTGGCCAGCGGCGTCCTCGCCCTGCACCAGTACCGGCCAAAGGAGGACGCGGCGGGGAAAGCGTTCGGCGAGGCGGTGCAGGATGTCGCGGATCACCGCCCCCGTCGGCGAGGTGACGACGCCGATGACATCGGGGATGAACGGCAGTGGCTGCTTGCGGTCATCGTCGAACAGGCCTTCGGCGGTCAGCGTCTTCCGGCGTTCCTCGAGCAGCTTGAGCAGGGCGCCCTCGCCGGTGAGCTCCAGGTCCTCGACCACGATCTGGTATTTGGATCGCCCGGGATAGGTGGTGAGCCGGCCGGTGGCAACCACCTCCATGCCGTCCTCGGGCTTGAGGCGCAGGCGTCCCGCGTTGCCCCGCCAACACACCGAGTCGAGGACCGCGTCGGCATCCTTGAGGGAGAAGTACAGATGGCCCGAAGCCGCCCGCTTGAAGCCCGATATCTCGCCCCGCACCCGGACCCGGGCGAAGGTCTCCTCGACGGTCTGCTTGAGGGCCTGGGAAATCTCGCCGACCGCCAGGATGGGAAGATTGTGCTCGGTGCCGCCGGGGAGTGTGTCTTGGATCGCCATGGGAACTATGTATGATACAAGTCCGGGCAGTAAAACAAGAACAGGAACAAGATGCCATGAAGGTTTTGGTGGTTGGATCGGGTGGCCGGGAACACTCGCTGTGCTGGGCCATCGCGAAATCACCGAAGTGCAAGAAGCTTTTCTGCGCCCCGGGAAACGCCGGCATCGCGCAGGTCGCGGAGTGCGTCGACATCGGTGCGGAGGACGTGGCGGGCATCGTGACCTTTGCCACCGAGAAGAAGATCGACTTCGTCGTCGTCGGACCGGAAGCGCCCCTCGTCGCGGGGCTGGTCGACCGACTGGAAAAGGCCGGAATCCTGGCTTTCGGCCCGAACGCCAGGGCTGCTGTCCTGGAAGGCTCCAAGGGGTTCATGAAGGATCTCTGCGCCAAGTACGACATCCCCACCGGCGCCTACGACCGCTTTGACGAACCCGACGCCGCCAAGGACTACATCCACCGCCACGGCGCGCCCATCGTGGTCAAGGCCGACGGGCTGGCCGCCGGCAAGGGCGTCATCCTGTGCCGCAACGATAACGAGGCCTTTGCCGCCATCGACCACGTCATGATCGAGCGCGCCTTCGGCGACGCCGGCGACGAGGTGGTGATCGAGGATTTCCTGGAAGGGGAGGAAGCCAGTTTCTTCGCCCTGGTGGACGGCAAGCGAGCGGTACCCCTGGTCTCGGCCCAGGATCACAAGGCCGCCTATGACGGCGACGAAGGCCCCAACACCGGCGGCATGGGCGCTTATACCCCGGCGCCGGTGATCACCAAAGCGATGACGAAAACCATCATGGACACCATCATCACGCCGACCATCGAGGCCATGGCCGCCGAAGACCGGCCCTACAAGGGGGTGCTGTATGTCGGCCTGATGATCACCGACAAAGGGCCGCAGGTCCTGGAATACAACGTCCGTTTCGGCGATCCGGAATGCCAGCCGCTGATGATGCGCATCAAGTCGGACTTCCTCGAGGCCCTGGTCGCCTGTGCCAAGGGGCAGTTGAACAAGGTGAAATTGAAATGGCACGACGACGTGGCGCTGATCGTCGTCATGGCAACCAATGGCTACCCCGGCTTTTACAAGAAAGGATCGGAAATCAAGGGCCTGGACAAGGCGAACGCTGTCGACGACGTGGTCGTCTTCCACGCCGGCACGACGGCGGACGGGAATAAGATCCTCGCCGACGGCGGCCGTGTCCTGGGAGTCACCGGGCGAGGCGCGACCGTCGCCGAAGCACAGAAACGCACCTACAAGGCGGTCGACAAGATCAAGTGGCCGGAAGGCTTCTGCCGCCGCGACATCGGCTGGCGGGCGATCAACCGCTAGAAGGCTTTCCGGCCGACCTCATCAGCCCTATATATCCCCAAGGATTTCCGGTGGCGCGCCCTTCGAAAGGGAGTCCGGCCGCAATGACGGAATAAGGGAGGAAACCATGGACGAGAAAACCCGTACCGAGCTCGAGGCCGCCGCGTTTCGCGGCCTGGCCGAACACCTGCGGCGGCGCACCGACGTCCAGAACATCGACCTGATGAACCTGTCCGGGTTCTGCCGCAACTGCCTGTCGAAGTGGTACCGGGCGGCGGCCGAGGAGCGGGACATCGAGATGTCCTACGACGCGGCGCGGGAGATCGTCTACGGCATGCCCTACGACGAGTGGAAAGACAAACACCAGGGCAAGGCCAGCGAAGAGCAGAAGCGGGCGTTCGAGGAAACCAAGCCGCTACACGCCCACATCAGCGGCCACAGCAAGTAAGTCCGACCAAGGCCGTGCCCGATTTCTGGTCCAATTCCGGCTTTCACCTGCTGCACAGGAACGATGACGGCCACCTGGCGGTGACCGACGCCTTCCTGGGCGCCTATTTCATGAGACCGGAGGTCCGTCCGGTCCCCGAGTCCTGCGACGCCGAGCGGGCGCTCCACGCCGAGCTGACGGCGAACCCGCGGGCCCAAGTGCCGGCGGAACGGATCGCCGAACTGGCGGACGCCGACGCCGGCGAGAACTACCAGGTGCTGCTCGACTTCCGCGACCGGCTGGTAGCGGCGGGTACGGTGGAGGCCTGCTACATGGGCCTGTTCCGGGGCGGGGGCGCGCGCCTGCCGGGCTTGTTCGTCGACCAGATGGCCCACGTCATCACTCGCAATATCCTCGATGGAACCGACGAGGCCCTGGAGGCGCGGGCCGGCGAGCTGTTCTTTCGCGAGCAGACGGTGACGATCAAGGACGGCGCCGTCATGCTGGCGGATACGGAGACGGTGGCGATGTACGCGGCGTCCACCGGGCAGTCGGACCTGGGGCGGCTGATCGTCGAGGCGGGAACGCCGCTGAAAAAGGTGGAGCTGGACGTCCTCGGCGAGCACAACGCGGCAACCTACTGGGACCGGGACGAACGCCACGACACGGTGCTCGACGTGACCTTCACCCGGCCGGGACTGGACGCGCTGTGCCGCCTGCTGGAGGCCTGGGTCGCCCATTTCATCGACACCCGGGTGCGCATCCAGCCGGTGCAGAAGATCACCGACGAACGCTGGGTCTGGCACCTGGGGCTGGATGCCGAAGCCTCGACGCTGCTCGACGACCTCTACAACGGCGTCGACGTGGGCGACGAGCGGCGGGAGCGCCTTTTGTCGCTGTTCCGCCTGGAGTTCGAGGACGCGAGCCTGATGCGGCCCGACATCGCCGGGCGCCCGGTCTACATGGCGATGGCGATGACGGAAAAGAAGAGACTGCGCCTGAAGCCCCAGAACCTGCTCGCCAACCTGCCCCTGGCGCCGGAGGCGTGAGTCACCGCCGCTGGCGGAAAAAATCCTTGAGAAGCGCCGCCGCCGCGGTCTCGGCGATGCCGCCCAGGACTTCGGGCTTGTGGTGGCATGTGGGCTGGGTGAAGAAGCGGGGGCCGTGCTCGACGCCGCCGCCCTTGGGATCGTAAGCACCGAAATAGAGCCGCCGGATGCGGGCAAAGGAGATCGCGGCGGCGCACATGGCGCAGGGTTCCAGGGTGACGTTGAGATCGCAGCCGGCGAGCCGGG
>JAJFIG010000475.1 GCA_021775195.1 Rhodospirillales bacterium
GGCGCGGTTTGTCCTTGATCTAGATCAACGGGCGGGGCCGTCGTGGTGCTCGCAAAAAAATTGCATCCCGTGGAGGCACAAAAATGCCGGGCCCTAGGGCCCGGCGAGTTCAACAGGGAGGCTTTACGTCTAAAAGACGAAGGATCAAAAACCCTCTGGTCGCGCACCAAGGCTGCAACCATGGTTACCAGTATATCTGACCCCCGTCGGGTGTCCTTGACCAAAGTCAACCCGTACTCGGATTTCGATCGGGGGATGCTCATTTGCGGCCCATCCTGGCCACTGGTGACGGTCGCCGATTTTCGGTTAAACTGCCACGGCTCCATGCCCCAACACGGCTGACTCCCGTCCACCTCCGACAATGGACCCACCATGAAGATCGTTCAATTCACATCCTTTGGCCCGCCCCACGACGTTGCCGACTGCGTCGATGCCCCCGACCCTGGCCCGCCCGGCCCCGGCGACGTCGTTGCGGACGTCGAGGCCTTTCCCATCAACCCCGTCGACCTGCTGACCATTGCCGGGAAATACGCGGCGCGTCCACCGTTGCCGGCGGTTCCCGGCAGCGAGGGCGTCGGACGCATCGTTGCCCTCGGCGCGGGTGTCGAGGGTCTCGCGGTGGGGGACCGGGTTCTGTTGATGGGCCGCGGCAATTGGGTCCAGCGCCAGTGTGTCAGCGCCGCCCATGTACTCAAGGTTCCCGCCGCCATCGACGTTTTCCAGCTCGCGATGCTGAAGATCAACCCGGCAACGGCGTGGATCATGCTGCACAATTACGTCGACTTGGCGCCCGGCGACTGGATTATTCAGGATGCCGCCAACTCCGCCGTCGGAACCACCCTGATCCGGCTCGCGCGGGCCGAGGGCATCCGCACCGTCAACGTGGTGCGCCGGGAATCCCTGGTCGCGCCGCTCAAAACCATGGGTGCCGACGTTGTTGTCGTGGATGGCGGGGACTTGGCGGAACGGGTCCGGGCCGGGACCGGGGGTGCGGACATCCGCCTCGCCATCGATGCCGTCGCTGGCGACATGTGCTTGCGCCTCGCTGATTGTCTTGCCGACGGCGGGACGATCGTCAATTACGGTCTGCTCAGCGGCCACCCGTGCATGGTCTCGCCCGATCATACCGTTTTCCACGGTATAACCTTGACCGGGTTTTGGTTGGTGAAGGCTCTGGGCGCCATGTCAGGCGCCGATATCGGCGCCCTCTACACCGACCTCGCGGCGCGACTCGCCAACGGCACGCTCCATGTCGACGTCGAGGCGACCTACGCCATCACCGATATCAAGGATGCACTTGCCCACGCCGCCCGGGAAGGCCGTGGCGGGAAAGTTCTCGTCACGCCCAACGGGCCGCCTACGGTCTGATTTACCACGCTAGGAGGCGATGTCGCGAGCCGAGGCGCCGTCACGCCAAGCCTGAGTTCCTTTGCATCTCTTGCAAATATGGTTGTGCTGCCCTTCCGACGGAAAGTCCTGGCCGCACATAAGGCACCGGCGGAGTTTCCCCGTTCCTCGCGAAGGCTTGGATTTCTTGGTTTTTTGCATTGTTCATATACCTCTGCTGGGGTGAATACGGGAAAAATTGGTCAAAAAAATGGCACCCCGGTGAATTATCCGGGGCGCCCACTCCCAGGGTATCCTCGAAATCAGTCCGCATCGGCATGGAAACCGATCCCGGACATGCCTTATCCGAGGCTATTAACTATTTGAAATCAAACAAAAAGAAGTTTTCCAGGTCAGCACCCTTGCGCGGGTGGCAAGGCTCCAACTGACGCTGCCAAAGTTGTCGGAATTGATTTGGGCCGGTTACCGTCCGCCGTCCTGCCCTGGGAGTTCGACGACCAGAACATCCCCCGGGCCGGCTTCGATCTTCGCTCCGCTCCCCAGGTCGACCGTCTTTCCCCCGGACCGTTCCAGCCGGGTACGCCCGTAACCGCCGGTGCCGCGGCATGCCAGAACCGCCACCGTCATCGGTTCCCTGAACCGCAGTCGGCGCAGGATGCCGTTACCGCTGTCGGGGTCGCCGGGATCACGGTTCGATCCCAGCATCGCACAGGTCTCGGCCACGACCGGCAGGTGCCGCTCCAGAACTTCCGCATCCACCAGCCCGGTGGCGAGGACCGAAGAGAGGAATCCCGGGGCGCCACCTACGGTCTCGAAGTGCTGGTGGGTATCGTTACCCAAGGCGATGCTGGTCGTCGTAGCGGCGCCCGTCCCGGCGATGCCCAGCGCGCCCCGAAGCGCCTCGGCGGCCCGCGGCGCGACCACCACGGCCCCCGCCGCCACGGCCGCCGGGGGCCGGGGATTGAGCAGGCATCCGTCGGGGATGATTATGTCGATGGGATCGAGATAACCGGTGTTCGGCGGGGCGCCATCATCAACAAGATCGTGAACCGCCGACAGTACCGCCGCCCGGCAGAGGGCCGGCGGTGCGTTGAGGTTGCCGTCGTGCTGCGCCGAGGTTCCGGTAAAATCGATGGTGGCCCGGCGTGCCTCCTTGTCGACGGTGACCCGCACCTTGATGACGGCGACGCCGTCCACGGGGACGCTGCAGGTGCCGTCCGCCATGCCGTCCAATACCCGGCGAACGGATTCCGCCGCTTCCTCGCGGATCCGCTCCATGGATGACCGTACCTCGCCGCCATCGAAAAGCCCGGCCATCCGGCGCAGGTCCCGCGCCCCTCTTGCGTTGGCGGCGATCTGGGCACTGAGATCGCCGATCAATTGCCGGGGATTACGCACCGGCCACGGTTCCGCCACCAGCAGATCCAGAATTTCCGTCTCCCGCAGACCATCGTCCCGCACCATCAAAAGGGTTTTTAGCGCCACTCCTTCCTCGTCGACGGTGGTGCTGTCGGGCGGCATCGAAGCCGGGACGCTGCCCCCCACGTCCCCATGGCGCACCCGCGTCGCGACGAAGAACCCGGGTTCGGCGCCTTCGTCAACGAAGACCGGGGTGACGACCGTGATATCGGGGCGCTGGGTGCCGCCATCGTAGGGATCGTTGTGGCCGTAGACGTCTCCCGGCCGCAAGGTCGCGCCATGTTCGCGGCGAACCGCCTGCACGCTTTCCTCCAGTCCCCCCAGGTGCCCGGGGCCCGGCAAACCGCCGGCGACC
>JAJFIG010000476.1 GCA_021775195.1 Rhodospirillales bacterium
GGCGGGGCCCTGGCAGTTCACCTTCATGTCCACGGTATTCGCGACGATCGCGACGCTTTTCGCGACCACCTTTTTTTTCAAGAACATCGACGACCACTTGATGACGGAAAGCTGGGCGGGCGGACAGGCCAAAGACGAGACGATCCGGATCAATGCGGAATCCCAAGCCGAGGCAAGCGCCGCGCAATATATGGAAGGTATCGAGAGCATATCCGACGGTTTCGCCATGTACGACGCTGATGACCGTCTCGGCCTGTATAACCGCAAGTACATTCTCTCCGATGACGGGCACGAGTACGTCAAGCCCGGCGCCCGCTTTGAGGACATTATCCGCGCCGGCCATGCTCGCGGTTATTATTCCGATGTCCCCGGCGGTCCGGACGCCTGGGTCAAAAAGCGGCTCGCCTATCATCGAAACCCCACCGGCGTCATCGAATTTCTCCACCGGGACGGGCGTTGGCTCCAGGTCACCGAGCGCAAGACAAGTCACGGCGGTACCGTCACCGTATGGACCGACATCACCGAACACAAGCTGGCGGAAGAGGCATTGCGCGAGAGCGAGGAGCGATTGCGCGCGGCTGTCGAGAGTTTGCAGGAAGGGTTTGCCCTATTCGACGCCGAGGACCGGCTGGTGATCCTGAACGATGCCTACCGGCAGACGAACCCCCACGCCCAGGAAATCCTGGAAAAGGGCGGCACTTACGAGAACCTGATCCGGGCCAACGTCGAACGTGGCGCCATTGTCGAAGCGAAGGGCCGCGAGGAGGCGTTCATCGCACGGCGGATCGAACGTCACCGAAACCCGGGTGAGCCGATCATTCGCGAGTTCAATGATGGCTCCTGGTGCCTGATCAAGGAAACCCGGACCGCCGATGGAGGAACTGCCTTAACTTTCACCGACATCAGCCAATTCAAGCGGGTCGAGCATGATTTGCGTGACAGCGAGCAACGGTTCCGCAATCTCGTCGATGGTTCCCTTCAGGGAATCCTGATCCACCAGGATCGAAAGCCCATTTACGTCAACCGGGCATGGGCCGAAATTCACGGTTACACGGTCGACGAAGTCCTTGTCATGCCGTCAGTCAATCCACTTATCGCACCCCACGAGCAACCGCGCATGGCCGAATACAGGGAACGCAGAATGCGTGGGGAAGATGTCCCGCTCCATTACGAGTATCAGGCCGTGACGAAGGATGGATCACGAATATGGCTGGAAAACCTCGCGACCGTCGTCACCTGGAACGACGACCCCGCGATCCAGAGCACTGTCATCGATATTACCGAACGCAAGCAGGCGGAAGCCCAGATCGAACATCTGGAACTCCATGACAACCTGACAAATCTGCCCAATAGGTTCCTTTTTCACGACCGCCTGTGCACGGCGCTCGAGCAGTCCAGGCGTACCGGGACCTTGGTCGCGCTATTGTTCCTGGATCTCGTCGATTTCAAATCGATCAACGATACCCTCGGACACGATGTGGGCGACGAGCTGATCAAGGCCGTTGCCCGTCGCCTACAGTCCTATTTGCGTTCAAGCGACACGATCGGGAGACAAAACAGCGTCCTTGCCCGCATCGGCGGTGACGAATTCACGATTCTGCTGAATAACCTCGACGAACCAACCGGCGCTGCCACCGTGGCATCAAGAATTATCGAGGAGTTTTCACGGCCGTTTTCGATTGACGCGCACGAAATACGCACCAGCGTCTGTATCGGTATCGCCGTTTTCCCGAATCATGGCTCCGAACCGAACGAATTGCTCAGGAACGCGGATCTGGCCCTCAACCGGTCCAAGGCCGAAGGCCGAGACGTCCACTATTTCTATAGTGGCGAAATGGAATCCGAGGTTCTGACCCGCAAGACCTTGGAATGGGATCTCCGCCAGGCCCTCGCCGAAGATCAGCTTTCGTTGGCCTATCAGCCCTTGGTCGATGTCGAGAACGGCCACGTTACCGCCGTGGAGGCGTTGCTTCGATGGAACCACCCGACCCGCGGATCGATACCCCCTGCCACATTCATCCCGGTGGCCGAGGCCACTGGCCTCATCGTTCCCATGGGCGAATGGGTATTAGGCCAAGCCTGCCGGCAGAACAAGGCGTGGCAGGACAGCGGCTGGTCCGCGGTTCCGGTGGCCGTCAATCTGTCAGCCATCCAGTTCCGCCGGGAGGGTTTGGTGGACGCCGTCGACAAGGCACTCGAACAATCCGGGCTGCGCGCCACGCACCTGCATCTCGAAATCACAGAAAGCGCGTTCATGGAGGACTGCGCAGGGGATATCCTGGTCGAACTGAACGAGCGCGGGGTCAAGTTCTCGTTGGACGATTTCGGTACGGGATATTCGTCTTTGAGTTACTTGACACGATTTTCCGTGCAAAAAATCAAACTGGACAGCAGCTTCGTCCGCGATATCGAACACAATGCCTCCAGCGCTTCGATCATCAAGGCTGTCGCCACTCTGGGCCACAACCTCGGCATGCGCATCACCATCGAAGGTGTGGAAACCAAGGGTCAGCTGGAAATCCTGCGGTCGACCGGTGTAGATGAAATCCAGGGGTTCTACTTTAGCCCCCCCCTGGGCCCCGGCGACGTTCCTCAATTCCTCTCCGAGCATGGTGCCCCCGACAACCCAGTGCCCGGCGCCGCCTAGCTATTAGCACCAACACACTCTGGATTTCTCGCTCGCCACTTCCGGCAGCGCGAAGATATCGCCAAGTCCGTAGGCTGTGCTGTGTTATGATTGTCGAAACAGCCAACCGATCCCAGGAGCCGGCACATGAAACGACATGTTTGCGGATTTCTCATTGCCATCGTCTTTATCGCCGCCTGCGGTGCGCCGGCGGTGGCCGCGAATGACGATGACGAGACCTTTGACCAGGAAGCAATCCTGAATGCCGCCAATGGCTTTTTTGGAGAAACGACCCAGGGCCTGGCCAAGGCAATACAGAAGGTGTTCAAGGACAAAGGCCGGCCCAACGCCTACATCACCGGCGAGGAAATCGCTGGCGCCATCGGCGTTGGACTTCGCTACGGCAACGGCATGCTGACCCGGAAAAAAGGGAAAGGCATGAAGATTTATTGGCAGGGGCCATCCGTTGGCTTTGATCTGGGCGGCAACGCCTCCAAGGTTTTTACGCTGATCTACCATCTGAAAAAGAACGAGGACATTTTCCAGCGCATTCCCGGCGGCGAGGGAACAGCCTATCTGGTTGCCGGCGTTGGCGTGAATTACCAGCAAAGCGGTGACCTCATCCTCGCCCCCATCCGCACCGGTGTAGGGCTCAGGGCCGGGCTCAACGTGGGCTACCTACATTACAACAGGGAACATTCCTGGCTGCCGTTCTGATCTGGTCAGTTCCTTTGGATTCGGCGGCGCGACCGGAACATCGGATCGACGCCATGCAACACATCGTTCTCTTTGTTTTGACTGTCGTCCTGGCAACCACCGACGCCCGCGCCGACATGGCGGGAAAGCCTTTGGCCATCGACGGTGATACCATCGAAATCGCCCGCCAGCGCATTCACTTGTTCGGCATCGAGGCACCGGAAATTACCGAGATCTGCAATGCCAGCGGCCGCCAATGGCCTTGCGGCCAGGACGCGGCTTTCGCGCTTGCTTATGAAACCGGTGGACACTGGGTTACGTGCAGGGAACGGGGGCGCCTGGCCAATGGCGAGATTGTCGGCCAATGCTTCGCCGGGCCTCACGACCTCAGTGCGCGCATGGTATCCAAGGGATGGGCCCGGGCCGATCGGGACCGAACCTCGGATTACCTGGAGGGCGAGAAAGCCGCCAGGGCTGCGCGTATCGGCATTTGGCGTAATAATTGAGATCGGAATTGATAACCGTGGTCAGTGTACGGTCGCCAGGTCCATGGCCTGGGCGTGCGCGGTAATGATGACCTCGCCCAGGGAATCGAAGAGGTCGACGAAGGTCCCGTCCGCCGCATAGACGGCATAACGATCCCCCTTGGCGGTATGGCAAGGCCTCACGTAGATCACGTCATCCACCCACCACTGGGCGAAATCCTCCGATGAGACGTGCGCAGCAACGTCGCTGGAGACGTCGCCTTCGATCAGGGATCCAACTACGGATTTCATGGCATGGATCCTTTCAAGTCATGTGCCGCCGACATTTCCCGGTACGCGGGTTTTCGAACCTTGGGCCCCTGGGTACCTGGCTGCCCCTGCCCTGATTTCCTCCCTATTCCCGCCGGCGAGCCGGAGTAGTTTTAACGATTAGCGCCACCGTATCCCGATGCACGTCAGGCCGCATTGACGATGATCAACTCGACAGAGGTTTTTTTTCCAAACCGGCACACGGCCGAATTCCCCGTGAAGGGCCTGGAATGGGCGCGCCGGCAAGGCCGCCGCCGCACCAGCCTGAACCCGGCCTACTTGCCCGGTGGCGGAACCTTGAGCGTGGGAAGTTTCTTATCGAGGCGCTTCAGAACGTCGGCCGTGATATTCAGTTTCTTGGCGACGAGAAACGTCTGGTCCTTGCGAAGGATCAAGGTCAGTTTCCGTTCCTGCGCCAATTCCGCGATCACCTTCGTAAGGACGGCACCGAATTTGCGCATGGTTTCTTCCTGCACCCTGTCCAGGTCGCGTTTTCGCTTTTGTACCGCGCGCTGCACCTCTTCAAGATACTGTTCGAATTTCCTCCGTTCCTCGGCAAACGCGTCAGGGGCAAGGATGGTCCGCTTGCGCGACAATTCCTGCCCGGCAACGCGCAGGGCTTCTTCATCCTTTTTGTTTTCCGCCAGGAAAGCTTCGTGGTACTTGCCGATTTGGGCTCGAACATCCTTGGCAACGGCGGCTTCGCGGCGGATGAGGTCGAGGTCGATGACAGCCGGGCGTAACAACAGCGGTCCTTCCTGCGCCGCCACCTGCTTCATGGGAAGCAGGGCGCCAACGACCGCGCACAAAATCAATAGCGAAATCCGTTTCAATATCGTCTCCTCAATTACCATGCGGGAACCGCCACGAACCGGCAGCCGCAATGGCATGACAGGGTGTCAGTTGGTGTGATTAGGATAGCCTGTTTGTTCGTCACTTAAGACGTTCCGAACAAACGTCAACCGACTTTGAACCCGAGTATTCCGGCTCGGCAACGCCCTATCGACGCCAGGCGCAGCTTACTCCGTGCCTCCCTTGCCCGTGAAGCCTTTTCCAGGAATTTGCCACGATAATCAGAACCCTATGGGCGCTTGCCTCCGGCGGCCGCTGCCAGACAAAGTCCCGGTGACCAACAGGCCGTCCATCACCTTTCGGTCATCCCCGCCCCGCCGTCAATCGGGAATTCGTCAGCTTCGCCGGTCGAACCCGATACGGCGATCACCTCCGGAGCGCCGTTCAACACCACGCCGCCGGTCCACCGGGTGCCCGCCGCCGAGCTTGAACAGACCGGTCATCCAGCTGTGTTTCGACTGCCGCCAAAGGTGCCTAGGAGCGCTGCCGGTTTGGCCGCGGAGTTCCAGTCCCAGGCGTCGGTCCCTCATCGAGCGCCGGTCAACCAAGACACGCCGGCCGGCCTCTCCCCGGCGTTCGCCGGGACTACCGTCATCGGTAATTTCAACGCGGAAGTGGTCTTCACCCAGGACCAGGGGACGATCGCCGAACTCCCGGGCAAAATGTGTCTTCAGTTTATTTTGATGCGCCGAGACCTGATTCCAGACATCGGGATCATCATCGGCGGAACGGGTCTCGCCATCCGGAATGTCCTCTGAAGAACCTTGGACATCGATATCTTTATCG